>DATBAH010000137.1:0-37706 GCA_036271615.1 Gaiellaceae bacterium | reverse complement strand
GTTCCGGAATGACCCCTGAGCGATAGCTCTTGACGCCGGTGACTGGTGCTAGCGATACTAGTCCCTATGGTGATCGATTCACCTCCTCGGACGCCCGCGCAGGACGATCCCGAGGCGCTGATCCCCGAGGCGCGTGAGCGGCAGCGGCGCAGGTGGCTGATCGGCGGGGCGTCGGTAGCTGTTGCTGTAGCACTGGGCTGGCTCATCTCCGTGATCGCCGGAGGCAGTACCTTGCTCGGATCGATTCGCGGCCCGCTCGGCTTGGGAGGTGCGCCAAGCTGTAAACCGGCCGGGCTGGTCGCTCACTTCACCTTGCAGGGAGGAGGGTTTTTCGGCACGGACGCTGGCGGCCTCATTCTCAAGAACCGAGGCAGTTCTTCCTGCTCACTACCCGCGTGGCCGCAGGTCTCTCTTCAATGGAACGGCCACGACCTGGCTGGTCTGCCAGAAACGCGGCTGGTCGGCTACCAACCGGATCCGGCTCAGCGCATAACGGGGACGCTGCGCCCAGGACGGTGGGCGTTCGCGCCCCTGAGATGGTCGGATTGGTGCAAGCAAAGACCCTTTGGCCGAGGCGCGCCCGCTACCACCTTGAGTCTTCGGCTTCCGACCGGGGCGATGGCGGTCAGGATGCACCCGAGTGGGGCGGTCTGGCCACAGTGCAGCGCACCCGGCCACCCATCGACCTTCGCGGTAGGCCCGTTCTACTCCCCACTCCCAACCGGCTGGATCCCGTAGACGCCGGGCGACAGGACAGCCGCCTGGGCCAGTGTTCCGGAATGACCCCTGACTGCTACGACGGATTGAGCTTCCGACCGGCCACGATTTCGGGGGAGCTGAGGCCGCGATCGGTCCAAGTGTGGTGTACTCGCACCTGAAACCCTGCTTCGGTCAGCGCCGTTTCAAGACTTCGAAGTCCGAACGCCGATTTGGACGCGAGCATCGCTGCTTCGCCGTCATCGATGACCACGCTGACGTTGCACCAGAAGGGGATGAGCCGCGCCCGGTACACGTCTACCGTCGTTCCTTCGTGACGAACTCGCTCGACGCCTGAGATAGACCGACTGCCGCGGCCGAGCTGGCATTCGAGTCGGCCGTTTCCGATGATCAGCGTGCCGCCACCCCGAACGCCTCCGCGTGCAGCGACGCCGACCGTGAAACGCCGCTCGTTCGGTGTGCCGCCCATCGCCCGTTCATCGGCTCTTCGACGCTTTCGCCTTGAGGCCGGGGGCATCGACGCTCGCTTGGGCCAGAGTCCTTACGCCTGACGTCTCTAGCGGCGCGCGACCCAGATGCCCGTGCCCGCGGCGCCGACCGCGGCGGCTGCACCCAGCACCGTCCAGCCCAGCCCGTGGTTCGGCTGCACCGCCGACAGGGCGACGACGAGCGCAGCCACGGCCAGGCCGCCCAGCGCGAGCGCGGTGACGGCGGCGCCGCGGCGCCACGCCAGCTGCTCCTCGGAACGGATCAGCCACCGCTCGTCGACCGACCACGCCGCCAACTCCCCGGAGAGGAGAAGCAGCACGGCCACGAGCGGCGCGCTCGCGTCGACTCCGCCTCCCGCAGCGGCAACGGCCGCGACGTACGTGCCGCCCGCGAGGAAGAGCGCGGCGCCGAAGCCGCGACCGCCGAAGACGAGCGCCACCACGAGCAGCACCAGCCCGATCGCGGCGCCCGGCAAGAACCCGACTTCGGGCGAGGGGGCACGCGCGAGCGCGTCGGCGAGTACGCCTCCATAGGCGGCGACCGCAGCGACGCCAAGCGCTACGCGGGCCGGGCGAGGTGCCTGAATGCGTTCACCTCCTCGAGGGGCACGGCAAGCGGCACGTCCTCGCGCCACGTGACGACGGGCACGCCGACCTGCTCGTAGTGCCAGCGCAGCGCCTCGCGGGAGAGGCGCCATAACCTGTACGCGAGGTCGGCCGACGAACCTCGGGCAGGCGCGACCATCTCGACCGGGGACACCTCGACCACGATCAGGTCGTAGCCCCGCGCGCGCAGGTCGAGCAGCGCGGCGGCGGTGCGGTCGTCGAGCAGCGGGGTGATCGCGAGCACGAGCGCCTTCGGCGGAAGCGTTCGCGGCGGCAGCACGTCGACGCCGCGGAGCGCGTAGCTGGCCACGATCTGGCTCGTCAGCAGCGCGTCGATGATGGCATAGAGCTGCCGCATGCCCATGGCAGGCACGAGCCACGAGAGGAAGCCGCCGAAGCCTACGAGCCCCACGCGATCTCTCCGCTGCAGGTATCCGTGCGCGAGCGTCGCGGCGGCTCGCACGGCGCGGTCGTTCGTGCTCCGTCCCTCGACGCGGACCTCGGCGAAGGTGTCGAGGAAGAGAACGACGTCCGTATTCCGCTCGAGGTGCTGCTCGTTCACCCAGACCGAGCCGCGCAGCGCCGTTGCGCGCCAGTTGACGCGCCGGAGCCGGTCACCGGGTTGCCACTCGCGCAGGTCGGCGAACTCGATGCCCTCGCCCCGGGCCCGCGAGACCTGGTTCCCGGCAAAGACCTGCGTCTCGAGCGGCGCAACGAGGGAGCGGAGCGTCTCCTCGCTCGGGAAGACGCGCAGCCGTCGCGCCTCGCCGGCGCTGCCCTCCCAGGAGCGAAGGCCGAGCGTGTCGTGCGCACGGACGAGCAGCGGGCCGACCGCGAACGCTCCCCAATGCTGGCAACGCAGCGTCAGCTCGAGCGTCCGCTCCTCGCCATCGCGGAGACGGATCGCCCGCGCAACCCCTCCGCCGATGCTCAGCCCGGGCGGCAGCGGCACGACGAACTCGAGGCGGTCGACGCCGCTCGAGGAGGAGAGCTCGATCGTCGCCGAGACCTCGTCGTCTTCGAGTGCGCGGTCGCGGTCCAGGATCAGCCGCGCGGAGACCTGCGGCTCTTGCCCGGCCACGGCGGCGACGAGCGCGAGCAGGAAGGGAGCCGCGAGCGCGACCGGCTCGACCCGGCCGAGCACCAGCCCTGCGACGACCCCGGCCGCCGCGAGCGCGGCGTAGCCCGGGAGACGCCACGAGATGTGGCCGGTCACGCTTCCGCGGCGCGCAGAGCGTCTTCCGCCGGCGGCGTCGGCACAGTCTCGAGCGCCTCTGCGACGACGTCCTCGGCGCGCAGCCGCTGCACCCACAGCTCCGGCCGCACCATCAGCCTGTGGGCGAGGGCCGGCACCGCGACCGCCTTCACGTCTTCGGGCGTGACGAAATCGCGTCCGGAGAGCGCGGCCTTCGCGCGCGCGAGCTTGACCAGGGCGATGCTGCCGCGTGGGCTCGCTCCGACCGCGAGCCGCTGCGACTCGCGGGTCGCCGTCACGAGGTCGACGACGTAGCCCTCGATCGCAGCCGAGACGTGCACCTGCTCGAGTGCGCGCTGCATCTCCAAGAGTGTCGCCCCGTCCACGACCGGCTGCAGCTCGACGTCGTCGACGCCGCGCTCGAGGCGGCGGTCGAGCATCTCGATCTCGTCGTCGCGTTTGGGATAGCCGATCGAGATGCGCACGAGGAACCGGTCGAGCTGCGCCTCGGGCAGCGGGTACGTGCCCTCGTACTCGATCGGGTTCTGGGTCGCGAGCACGAGGAACGGCGGCTCGAGCCGGTGGGTCGTGTTCTCGATCGTGACCTGGCGTTCCTGCATCGCCTCGAGCAGCGCAGCCTGCGTCTTCGGTGGGGCGCGGTTGATCTCGTCGGCGAGAAGGAGGTTGGCGAAGATGGGACCGGGGCGGAAGACGAACTCCGTCGTCCGCTGGTCGAAGATCTGCGAGCCGGTCACATCACCCGGCATGAGGTCGGGCGTGAACTGGATGCGGGCGAACCGGGTGGAGGTTGCCTGCGCGAACGAGCGCGCGATCAGCGTCTTGGCGAGGCCTGGATAGTCCTCGAGCAGCACGTGGCCGTCGCTCAGCAGGGCGAGCAGGATCAGCTCGAGCGGGCCGCGCTTGCCGACCACGGCCTTCTCGACCTCGGCGAGGATCGTCTCCGCACGCTGCCGAAGCTCGGCAAGCGCGGTCACAGCGCCTCCACCCGCTCGATCACGGCTGCGATCCGCTCGCGCGGTATCCCCGGCGCGTGCCGGTCCTCAGGCTCGGGCCGGTCGGGACGCAGGAGCTCCCAAACGTCCTCGCCGAGCAGAGCGCGTGCCGACTCGGGGCGGCGCTCGAGCTCGACCCCGTGCCGGGCGGCGAGCCGAGCAGACGCCGCCGCCCGCAGGAGCGGCAGAAGCCGCCGGTGGGCGTGATCCGCATCCGCGGCTCCGAGCACGAGCTCGCGGTCCATCCGCAGGAGCTCCTCCGGCTGCGAGGTCGCCGGCTTGCGGTTGCGCAGGGCCTCTTCGAAGCGGCGGGAGGACTCCTGCCCGTCGTGGTCTCGGGAGTGCCGGACGAGCGCGACGAGCACGAGCGCCGCCACCACCACGACCCAGATCGCGAGCGCGCGCGACGTCGAGAGCTTGTGGATCGCGAGCAGGGCGGCAAGCGCGACGACCGCCACGACCGAGGTCCGCGCGAGCCGGCCTGCGAGGCTCACGCCGGAATCAGCTCCGAGGCGCGAAGCTCGTCGCGCACCGCGATGAGCGCGTCGACCGCTTCATCCCTCATCGGCGGCTCCGGCTCATGGTGGCTGAACCTAGCCCATTCGAAGAGATCGGTCAGCCTGCGGACCGCCTCGGCGCTCGTGTCGAGGGAGAGGAGGGCTCGCTCGAGGTACTCGAGTGGCGCCTCCGCGGGGTCGCGTGGGATGCCGGCGGCGGCGAGCGCCGTCTCCATCCGGGCGTAGGCGGCGATGATTGCGCGGCGCAGGTCGGGGTCGTTCCGCAGGTCGTCGAGCGACTGGTCGAGCGCTGCGGCGAGCACTTCGGGTGCGATCTCGTTCGGTTTGCGCTGAGCGCGTGGAGAGCGTTTCATGGCGACGACCACCGCGACGGCAAGGACGAGGAGGAGGGTCAGAACGATCGCGAGCTCGTCCCACTGGAACTGAAGGTTCCGGTGGCCGGAACCGTGGTGCCCGTGCTGTCCCCGCGCATTGCCTGCCAGGCCGGCCCCGGGCGGCGTTGTCTGCGTGGTGTGGAGGCGCCGGAGGTTCAGGTGTCGCAGGACGAGCACCTCGACAGCCACGAGCAGGCAATAGAAGACGAGCGCGCGGAGCAGGCTCTGCCAGAGAGGCCGCCGCTTTTTGCGGGCCGGCCGGACGTACATGGCTGCCAGCACCCCGGCGATCAGGAGCGGCACGACGAGGATGACGATCGTCGTGTAGGTGTAGTCCCAGAACGACCCCGGCAAGCCGCCGCGGCCGCCGCCACCCGAGCCGAGCGGACGTCCGTGCGCTGCGAGCGCGACCACAGCGAGGAGCACCGAGACGACGATCGCGAGCGGAACGATGCGACGCTGAAGCACCGTCAAAGTGTCGCAGCGCGGCGGAACCGCTGTCCGCCGGAGCGGGCAGTACGATCGACTCCCCGTGCCCGAAGCGCCCTTCGTCCACCTTCACGTCCACTCCGAGTACTCGATCCTCGACGGCGCCTGCCGGATCCCGGACCTCGCGAAGCGCGCCGCCGAGCTCGAGATGCCGGCGGTCTCGCTCACCGACCACGGCTCGCTCGCCGGCGCGATCGACCTCTACAAGGCCGCGCGAACCGAGGGAGTCAAGCCCGTGCTCGGCTGCGAGGTGTACGTCACCGACGACCGGCACGTCCAGCAGAAGGGACAGGCACACCTCACCCTCCTCGCCGAGACGAACGAGGGCTACGGGAACCTGATCAGGCTCTCCTCGCTCGGCTACCTCGAGGGCTACTACTACAAGCCGCGGGTCGACTGGGAGCTGCTCGAGACCCACGGTTCGGGCCTGATCGCGCTCTCGGGCTGCCTGTCGGGCCGCGTCTGCAAGGCGCTCGAGGAGAACCGCCCGACCGACGCCGAGGCCGAGCTCGATCGGATCGAGCAGATCTTCGGCCGCGAGCGGGTCTACGTCGAGCTGCAGAACGCGCACCTCGACGTGCAGCAGCGGATCAACCCCGAGCTTGTCGCGCTGGCCGAGAAGCGAGGCCTGCCGACGGTCGCGACCGGCGACGTCCACTACCTCCGCCACGAGGACGCGCGCGCCCACGAGGCGCTCCTCTGCATCCAGTCGGGCGACTCGCTCCGCAACCCGAACCGCTGGAAGTTCGAGACCGACCACTTCTACTTCAAGACCCCGGAGGAGATGGCCGCCGACTTCCCCGGCCGCGACGACGCGCTGCGGCGGACGCTCGAGGTCGCCGAGCGCTGCAACGTCGAGATCGAGCTCGACAGGATCTTGCTCCCTCGCTACGAGACCCCTGAGGGCCGCGACGCGTTCGAGTACCTCGTCGAGCTCGTCGAGGCCGGGGCCGCGAAGCGCTACCGAACCGTCACGCCGGAGCTGCAAGAGCGTCTCAAGTTCGAGCTCAAGACGATCAAGGAGATGGGCTTCACCGACTACTTCCTGATCGTCGCCGACCTCATCGCCTTCGCTCGCCGAAACGGGGTCAGCGTCGGCCCGGGACGCGGCTCGTCGGCGGGGAGCCTCGTCGCCTACTGCCTCGAGATCACCGACGTCGACCCGATCGCGTACGGACTGCTGTTCGAGCGCATGCTCAATCCCGGCCGCAAGTCGATGCCGGACATGGACCTCGACTTCGCCGTGGAGGGCCGGGAGCGCGTGATCAACTACGCACGCGAGAAGTACGGCCGCGACCGGGTTGCGCAGATCATCACGTTCGGGACGATGGCCGCACGCGCCGCAGTCCGCGACTCGGGGCGCGTGCTCGAGCATCCGTACGGTGTGGTCGACCGGATTGCGAAGCTGATCCCCGAGGGGCCGGGGCAGACGCTCGAGGAGTGTCTGAAGCCCGGCGCCGAGCTCAGGCAGGCCTATGACTCGGAACCGGCCGCAAAGGAGATCGTCGACCTGGCTCGCCCGCTCGAGGGCCTGACCCGTCAAGACGGGATCCACGCCGCCGCCGTCGTGATCGGCGCCGAGCCGCTCCTGAATGTCGTCCCCCTGCAGCAGAAGGGCGTCGACCAGGAGGTCGTGACGCAGTTCTCCGGCACGGTCATCGAGTCGATCGGGCTCCTGAAGATCGACTTCCTCGGACTCCGCAACCTCGACGTGATCGACAAGGCGTGTCAGCTCGCCGGCGTCGACATCTCGACGATCGCGCTCGACGACCGCAAGACGTACGAGATGCTCGCCCGCGGGGAGGCGATCGGCGTGTTCCAGTTCGAGGGCTCCGGGATGCGCGAGGCACTGCGGCAGATCAAGCCGACCGAGTTCGACGACCTGATCGCGATCGTCGCGCTCTACCGGCCGGGGCCGATGCAGTACATCCCCACCTATGCCGCCCGGAAGAACGGCAGAGAGCAGGTCAGGTTCCCGGATCCGCGGCTCGAGCCGATCCTCGGCGCGACGTACGGCATTGCCGTCTATCAGGAACAGTCGATGGAGATCGCCAAGGAGATCGCCGGCTTCTCGCTCTTCGAGGCCGAGGACCTGCGTCGTGCGATCGGCAAGAAGAAGCACGACCTCATGGCCTCCCTCAAGGACAAGTTCATCGAGGGCGCGATCGCGAACGACACGGCCGAGACGGTCGCCCGGCGGCTCTGGGAGGACATGGAGAAGTCGCAGGACTACTCGTTCAACAAGTCGCACGCGGCGTGCTACGCGCTCATCTCCTACCGCACGGCCTGGCTGCGGGCCAATCATCCGTGCGAGTACATGGCCGCGCTCATCTCCTCGGTCATGAACACGAAGGACCGCGTCCCGTTCTACGTCAACTCGTGCCAGGACATGGGCATCGAGGTCCTGCCGCCCGACGTGAACGAGTCACAGGTCGACTTCGCCGTCGTCGAGGGGAAGATCCGCTTCGGGCTCAACGCCCTGAAGAACGTCGGCGAGGCCACGTGCCGCGCGATCGTCGCGGCCCGGGAGGCGGGCGGGCCGTTCGCGTCGATCTGGGACTTCACCGAGCGCGTCGATCCCTCGGTGGCGAACAAACGCTCCCTCGAGTCGCTCGTGTCGAGCGGCGCACTCGACTCCACGGGCGCATCGCGCAAGGGAATGCTCCACGTCCTCGAGGACGCGCTCTCATACGGGCAGCGCCAGCAGCAGGACCGGCTGCTCGGCCAGGCCTCGATCTTCGACCTCGGCGACTCGCCCGCGACCTCGCGCCACCACGCCTCCATCCCGGACGGCGAGTTCGAGAAGGCCGAGTTGCTCCGGCTGGAGAAGGAGAGCCTCGGGCTCTACGTCTCGGAGCATCCGCTCAGCGCGATTCGCGACCAGCTGCGGCGGCGCACCGACTGCACGCTCGTCGAGCTCGAGCGCCGGCGCGAGGGCGAGACCGTCCTCGCCGGCGGCATGGTCGCCGGCGTGCGGACGACCACCACGAAGAAGGGCGAGCCGATGGCGTTCGTCCAGCTCGAGGACGTGACCGGGTCGGTCGAGGTGATCGTCTTCAACTCGACGTACGCGGCCGCGCGCGATCTGCTCGTCGAGGATGCCGTCCTCGTCGTCAAGGGACGCATCGACCACAAGCAGCAGGGCGAGACGAAGCTCGTCGCGCTCGAGGTGACGGCGTTCGAGGCGACACCGGAACGGCGTGAGGTGCGGCTCAAGGTCGACGGCCGGATCGCTCCGGCAGGCTTGATCCGCGAGCTCGGGACGGTCGTCCAGCAGTTCCCCGGCGAGGCTCTCGTCTATGTCGACGTCGTCACGTCGTATGGCGAAAAGAAGCTGGAACTGGGAGATCTTCACCGCGTGAGCCCTGTGCCGGACTTCTTTGCCGAGGTTCGGAGCCTCCTGGGCGCGGCCGCCGTTCAATGACCCGATAGTTCGGCGAAGATCCCCCCGGAGGGGGAGATCCAATCGCCGAAAGTTCCCGAAAGTGTGAGCGGAACCTGCGGATGCCTGCGGAAAACGTCATCGAGGTCGTGGAGACCGAGCTGGAGCGCGTCGAGCGCTGGCGCACCAGTGAGCTCATGCGCGTCGGCTTCCCGGGCGACGACGCCGTGGCGCTCGCCGCCCGCACGGACGTCGACCTCCACGAGGCGATCGAGCTCGTCCAGCGCGGCTGCCCGCCGGATCTCGCGATCCGGATCCTGAGGTAGGAGGGCTCGGCGCCTTAACGCCGCGGCCGTCGCCGCGCGTGGGCACAATGCCGTGTCGTGACCGGCGTCGTCCTCGGCTCCATCCCTTCGCCGTCGAGCGGCACGTTCAGCGTCGGGCCGCTGACACTGCACATGTACGGCGTGATGCTGCTGCTGGGCATCGCCGCGTGCATCTGGCTCACCGGCAAGCGCTGGGTGAGCTGGGGAGGCGACTGGGATCTCGTCTTCCGGGTCGCGCTCTGGGGCGTCATCGCCGGCGTCGTCGGCGCCCGTCTCTACCACGACCTCACGAGCTGGCACCAGGATCCCGCCATCCACGCCCACTGGTGGGGCTTCGCCGCGGTCTGGGACGGCGGCCTCGGGATCTGGGGAGCGATTCCGTTCGGCGTCCTCGCGGGCGCCTGGGTGGTGCACCGCTCGGGCAACAGCGTCACGCTGATGATGGACGCGGTCGCGCCGGGGCTCCTGCTCGCGCAGGGCATCGGGCGCTGGGGCAACTACTGGAACCAGGAGCTCTACGGCAAGCCGACCAGCCTGCCCTGGGCGCTTCGTATCGACCAGGCGCACCAGACCGGGATCCAGGCGAAGTACCAGTCCTCGGGGGAATTCGGCTACTACCAGCCGACCTTCCTCTACGAGTTCATCTGGGATCTGATCGGCGTCGGCGTCCTGCTCTGGGTCGACCGGCGGTTCACGATCCGGCGCCCGGCGCTGTTCGCCCTCTATGTCGCCTGGTACACGACGTTCCGTACGTTCGAGGAGATCCTGCGGATCGACCCGTCCAACTACTTCCTCCACATGCGGGTCAACTTCTGGGTCTCGCTCGGGGTCTGGGTGCTGTCGGTCGGGTTCTTCGTCTGGTGGCAGTTCCTCCGCCATCCGGGCGAGAAGCCGGCCGCGAAGCAGCGGCCCGTGCCGACCGGGCCGCGGATGGCAGTCCCGAAGAGCCGCGTCCGGTAACCCGTCTAGGGTCCGGCCGATGATCGTCCGGGAGCTCGAGCTCGACCTCGACGCGTTCGAGGGGCCGTTCGACCTGCTGCTCGCGCTCGTCCTGAAGGAGGAGCTCGAGCTGTGCGACGTCGACCTCGCGGGGATCGTGACCGCGTTCCTGGAGAGGCTGGCCGAACGAGAAGAGCTTGACCTCGATGCGTGCGGCGAGTTCCTCGTTCTCATCGCTGCGCTCCTCGAGCTGAAGGCGCGCGCGCTCTTCCCCGACGAGACCGCCGAGCTCGCGGAGCTCGAGCCGGAGGAGGCGGCGGAGGAGCTCGCGAGGCGGCTCGCCGAGTACCGGCGCGCGAAGGAGGCGGCGGCCTGGCTGCGCGAGCGCCTCGCTGCCGAAGGCGACCGCTACTTCCGTCTCGGCCCGTCGCCGCTTGCACCGAAGGTGGAGACGCCGCTCGCGCCCCAGCATCCCGGCGCGCTGGCCGAAGTCCTTCGCGTGCTCGCGCAGGATCCACCCGACGTCTCGCTCTCGCACATGGCGTTGCGCTTCCCGCCCGTGTCGCAGTTCCTCGAGCGCTTTCGTGCGCTGCTCGGCAGGCGCTCACGCTTCGACTTCGAGGCCGAGGTGGCAGAGCTGACGCGGCTCGAGCAGGCGTCGGCCTTTCTCGCGCTGCTCGAGCTGCGCCGCGCAGGAGAGCTCGCGATCGAGCAGGCGGCGCCGTTCGCGCCGATCCGAGTCACGAGGACCCCGCAGGAGAACACCCTCAGAGAAGAAAGGACCGCTGCATGGACCGTCCGCTCCGCCTGATTGCCGGCAACTTCGAGGGCGGTGACCCGCTCGACCAGCTCGCGCGGACGCTCGAGGCACTGCTCGTCGTCGCCTCGGCGCCGTTGTCGGTGGAGGAGCTCGCAGCCGCGGCGGACCACGACGCGGAGCTGGTGGAGGAGGCGCTTCGACTGGTGGCCGATCGCTTCGCGGAAGAGCGGAGCGGGATCGTGCTCGAGCACGTCGCCGGCGGCTGGGCGTTTCGCGCCGGGCGAGCCGAGGCTGCCGCCTGTGCGCGCTTGTTCGAGCGGCCCGCGCAGCGGAACCTGTCCCAGGCGGCCCTCGAGACGGTTGCGATCGTGGCGTACCTCGGTCCCTGCTCGAGGCCGGACATCGCGCGGATCCGAGGCGTCGCCGCCGACTCGGCCGTCGCGAACCTCCTCGAGCGCGGCCTGATCGCGGAGGCAGGCCGCGACCACGGAGGCGGCGGAGCCGTGCGGTATCGCACGACGCCGCTCTTCGAGCGGATCTTCGGGCTCGAGAGCCTCTCCGAGCTCCCGCGGCTCGACGACGTGGGCAGCGACGCAGCCGAGATCCGCGACCGCCTGCACGCGGTCGCCCAGCAGCGCTCGGCCTAGTCCGCACGAGACACGTCCCGGTAACTGTTACCGAGCCAGGGCGAAAACGGGCATGTCCGTCGACCGCTCGTCGACCGCCACCCGCGTGACTCCGGCCCTTGCGTCCGATGGGGACCTGTCTTGGTATCTGATACCGGGACAGGTCCGATTGCAGCTACCGGACGCGGCCGGAGGAGTCGGCTCTCAGAGCTTCTTGATGATGTCTTCGGCTTCGTCGCGGGTGAAGGCCCGCAGCGTCTCGGTCTGCTCAGCGCCGTGGTGGCTGAGCTTCGTCACGATCTCGAGAGCGGTGTCGTCGTCGGGCGCCTCGAAGACCTCGACGACGTCGTAGCGGCCGAGCGTCACCCAGACGCCGACGAGCTTTCCGCCGGCTTCCTCGATCTCGCGCTGGCCGTCCTCGATCCGGTCGCGCCAGGCCGGTAGGCCCATTCGCCCTTGCGAAGTCCAGCGGATGAGCGAGATGTAGTGCGGCACGGCCGTATCTTCTCATCATGCGATTGAACGCGTTCCTCTCCCGGGCGGGAGTCGCCTCGCGCAGGCGGGCCGACGAGCTGATCAAGGCTCGCCGGGTCACCGTCAACGGCGAGCCGGGGCAGCTGAACACCGTGGTGGGCGCGCACGACCGCGTCGAGGTCGACGGGGAGGAGGTGACGCGGCAGCGGCTCAGGTACGTCCTCCTGCACAAGCCGGCCGGCGTCCTCACGACCGCGCACGACCCGCAAGGGAGGCCGACGGTCGTCGAGCTGGTGCCGGGCGAGCCGCGCGTCGTCCCGGTGGGGCGGCTCGACGTGGACACGACGGGAGCGCTCCTGCTCACGAACGACGGACCGCTCGCCCACCGACTCGCCCACCCGCGCTACGGCGTCGAGAAGACGTACGTGGCGGAGATCGAAGGAGATGCGGCCGAGGACGCCCTGCAGCGGCTGCGCGAGGGTGTGGAGCTCGACGACGGCCGCACTGCTCCCGCGCGAGCACGCCGTCTCGGCCGGGGCCGTGTCGAGCTCGTCCTCCACGAGGGGCGCAAGCATCAGGTCAAGCGGATGCTCGCGGCCGTCGGCCACCCGGTGACGAGCCTGCACCGGAGCGAGTACGCAGCACTGACGCTCGAAGGGCTCGAGCCCGGCGAGTGCCGGGAGCTCGAGCCCTCCGAGGTAGAGCGACTGGCTGGCGCTAGTGCGGCAAGGCCTGCGCCTGGCTGATCAGGGAGTTCGCCTGATCGATCCAGCTCTGGGCCTGCGAGTTCGAGATCGGAACTCCGTCGAACGCCGCAGCGTTCAGCGCCGATCTGATCTGGCCCGCAAGCGTGTCTCGCTGCGAGGTCAGGTTGGTGATGCTGTTCTCGAGGTCGTTGTACTCCGTGGTGCTCGTGCTCTTGAGCGCCTTCGTCGAAGAGGCCAGCGTCGCCAGCGCGAACTGGCCGAACGGCGCGTTGACCTGGTCGTCGGCCTGCTCGAGGTCGGCGATCTTCGGGCCGTCGAGCGCCTTCGGCACCGAGGGCTTGTCGAGCCCCTGCACGAGCACGTGGCCGTCGTCGGTGTAATCGTCCTTCAGCCCGAGCAACGAGAGGATCGTCGGGCGGACGTTCGTGTGGTCGGTCCACGTGTTCGAGTCGACGCCGCCCTTGGCGATCCCAGGCCCGACGAATCCGACCCACGTATTCCCGATCTCCTGCTGGACGTCGCCGTGGTTCCAGGCGAAGCCCGGCGCCGCGCACTCCTTGAACCCGCTGCACGGGTTGCTCAGCTGGAAGAAGAAGTCCGGGTTGCCGAACATCGTGAACGTCGGCGTTCGGGCCGGGTCGGAGTTGACCATGTGGAGCGTCTGCTCCTCCACGGTGTCGGCCATCTGATCCGCTGCTGGAATCGACTGTCCGTGGTTCACGTACGGGTCGGGCAGCATCAGGCTCCCCATGTCCTGCTCGAGCTTCCGTACGCCGGCGTTGTCCCGCGGCGGCTGGCCGCTCACGTAGACCGTCGGGGCGTCGTCGAAGTGGATGTCGAACGGCGACTCGCCGGCCGGCAGCACGCCGGTTCCGGACGAGAGGTTGACGCCGACCTCGCCGAGCTGGTTCGACGGGCACGCAGTCAGGTTTGTGCAACTGCGGTGGTCGTAGATCAGATTGTCCGACCCCTGCTGCGGGGTGCCGATGCCGCCGGCGAAATGGTCGCCCTCGTCGACGGTGACGACGAACAGGGTGTTGCCCTTGTTGATCCCGTGCTGCTGGAGGTTCTGGAAGAAGTTCTCGAACGCGGTGTCGTAGTCCTTGAGCTGCTGCTCATGCGTGATCTCGCCCGGGCCCGTCGCCGAGCTCGAGTACGAGTCCGTCGAGAGCGTCGGTACGTGCAGGTCGTGCGCGTCCGAGATGTAGGCGTAGGTCACGGGGACGCCGTTCTCCTGCATCGCCGCGACGTAGCCGAGGCTGTTCTTCGCCAGCATCCCGTCGAAGCCCGGGAAGCCGCAGCGGCCGACCGGGTCGGTGATCGGGTTGCCGCTCGTGTCTGCAACGCACGGGCTGCCGTTTGCGACAGCCGGGTCGACGTACTTCGCTCCGAACAGCCCGTCGAAGCCCGTATAGCCGCCCGGTTCGTCCGGGAGCTGGTCGGGCCTCGCGTTCGCGTTGTTCGCGCAGACACTCTGCGGAGACTGTGAGCAGTGGACGGCGATGCCGACGAAGTCGGTCTGCGCCGCCTGCGAGTCGCTGTTCGCCTCCGTCGCCTCCGGCGAGGGGTTGCCGAACACCTTCGTGATGTCGCCGCCCGCAGCGGTCGAGGTGTTCTCGAGCTCGATGTTCGCGGTGCCGACACCGCCGACGTCGCAGCCGGCGCGCGTGTACGGCGCCCACGGGGCGGGCGTCGTCTTCTGCCCGTCCGTGACCATGTTCGGGAGGTTGTCGCCCGAGACGCCCACCGGATCGGTCCAGTACTTGAACGAGCTCGTGTTATGCGGGGTCCCGGTCGAGTCGAAGGCGTCGTAGCCGTTCGACGTGGTCTGGCCCATGCGATCGGGATAGAGACCGGTCAGCGAGCTCGTGATCCCGCCTGCGGTGTGCGAGATCAGGATCGTGTGGTCGTTCGTGAAGAGCGTGCCGTCCTGCTTCAGGAAGTTGAAGAGGTGCGGCATCTGCACCAGGTCACCCGCGACGTTCGACCGGTCCGGGGCGAAGTGCACGTTGTCGAACTGCAGATAGATGACGTGCTTGACCTTCCCGTGCTGCCCGAGCGAACACGACCCCGCCTTCGGGCCGGGTCCGGCGGCTCCGTGGCCGGATGCTCCGGCGACCTGGACCGCGACGAGCGCGGCGAGCGCGGCAAGCGCGCCGACGAGCATCGCGAGAGCGATTGGCTTCCTCATATGTTCCCCCTCTGTTGCGGTTGAGTCGGTTCCGCAGTTGCGGGACGAGCCTCGCCGCCACAGGCCACGGCGTGGGCGTCACCGTGGTGACGTGGCCGAGACGAAGCTGTGAACCCGCTACGGCGGAGACTTACAAACCGCGGGGGCGGGCTGCGCCGAACAACCGTCCGGCCTCGGCCTTGACGAAGCCCATGCGGTCGTACATCGCCTCGAGCGTCGGCTCGCTCGCTCTGCGCGCCTTCTCCGCGCCGACGGCGAGCAGGTGCTGGAGCTCGCGCTCGTCGCTGCGCAGCGCCTCGAAGCGCGACTGAATCGGCGCCAGCAGTCCGACGACCGCTTCGCCGACCGCCTCCTTGAACTGCCCGTAGCCCGCGCCGTCGAAGCTCTGCTCGAGCGCGTCGATGGGGTCGCCGGTGGCGACGTTCATGATCTCGAGCAGGTTCGACACGCCGGGCTTCTCGGCCGGGTCGTACCGCACCTCGCGGCCGGAGTCCGTGACCGCGGATTTGAACTTCTTGCGGATCGCGTCGGGCGTATCGGTCAGGTAGACGGCGCCCTGCTCGGAGGAGAGAGTCGTCGACATCTTGCTCGTCGGATCCTGCAGGTCCATGATCCGGCCGCCGACCTCGGGGAACTTCCCGTCCGGCACCCGGAACGTCTTGCCGTAGCGGTGGTTGAACCGCTCGGCGATGTCGCGAGCGAGCTCGAGATGCTGGCGCTGGTCCTCGCCGATCGGGACGAGATCGGTCTGGTAGAGCAGGATGTCGCCCGCCATCAGCACGGGATACGTGAACAGGCCGGCCGAGATGAACTCGTGCCGGTCGGACTTCTCCTTGAACTGCGTCATGCGGCCCAACTGGCCGTAGCTGGCGACAGCCGACAGCAGCCACGCCGCCTCGGCGTGTGCCGTGACGTGGCTCTGGCAGAAGACTGTCGACTCCTCGGGGTCGAGCCCGGTCGCGAACAGCATCGCCGCGAGGTCGAGCGTCGAGGCGCGCAGCTCCTCCGGGTCGTACTCGACCGTGATCGAGTGGAGGTCGACGATGCAGAAGAACGTGTCGTACGCCGCCTGCGTCTGGACGTACTGACGGAAGCCGCCGCTGTAGTTGCCGAGCGTCTTCCGGCCGGTCGGCTGGATTCCCGAGAAGACGCGAGGTTTCGCGGTTTCGCCCGCGGGAGTGGTGTCGGCGTCAGCGGCCATGGAGGGTGATTCTGCCTAAGCTGTCTCGATGGCGATCACAGGCGCACCCGAGCTGTTGATCGTGATGGGCGCGAGCGCCACCCAGGACCAGGTGGACGAGGTCGTGGCGCGCCTCGACGAGGCCGGCTGCTCGGCCCTCGTCACGCCCGGCCGCGAGGCGACGGTGATCGGTGCGATCGGCGAGCGCGAGCTGCTCGCGACCCTGCCGCTCGAAGGCTTCGCCGGCGTCGAGCAGGTGCTGCCGATCCTCAAGCCGTACAAGCTGGTTTCGCGCGAGCTGTCACCCGATCCGACCGTGATCGAGGTGCGCGGCCGCCGCATCGGGGACGGCTACTTCGGCTTCATCGCGGGGCCGTGCACGGTCGAGACGCGGGAGCAGACCCTCGAGACGGCGCGCGCCGTCGCCGCCGAGGGCGTGACGATGCTGCGCGGCGGCGCCTTCAAGCCCCGCACCTCGCCGTACGCCTTCCAGGGGCTCGGCGACGAGGCGCTCGAGATCCTGAAGGAGGCGCGGGCCGAAACCGGGCTGCCGCTCGTCACCGAGCTCATGGACCCGCGTCACGTCGAGCAGGTGGTCGAGGCGGCCGACGTGATCCAGATCGGCGCCCGCAACATGTCGAACTTCTCGCTTCTCTCCGAGGTCGGCCGCGCGCCGAAGCCCGTCCTGCTCAAGCGCGGGCTCTCCTCGACGGTCGAGGACCTGTTGATGGCCGCCGAGTACATCGTCAAGGAGGGCAATTCCGAGGTGATCCTCTGCGAGCGCGGGATCAAGACGTTCGAGACGGCGACGCGATTCACCCTCGACATCGGCGCGATCCCCGTGCTCAAGCAGGAGACGCACCTGCCCGTGATCGTCGACCCGTCCCATCCGGCCGGCCGGCGCGACCTCGTGTTGCCGTTGGCGCGGGCGGCCGTCGCGGCGGGCGCCGACGGGATCATCGTCGAGGTGCACCCGCGGCCGGAGGAGGCGTTGTGCGACGCCGCGCAGCAGATCCCAACGTCCGAGTTCCGCTACTTCTCCGACGAGATCCGCGCGCTCGCGTCCCTCATGGGACGCACCGTCGGTTGACGTGCGCGTAGAACCTGCTGCCGCGCTGGTCGGGCACGTCATCGTGCCCGGGGACAAGTCGATCTCGCACCGCGCCGTTCTGATCGGCGCGCTCTCGGAGGGGGAGACGCAGGTTCACGGTTTCGGCCGCTCGGGGGACACGCAGGCGACGGTGGACGCGATGCGCGCGCTCGGCGCCGAGATCGAGGACGTCGCCGACGACGAGCTCGTCGTGCGCGGAGTCGGAGTGCGCGGCCTGCGGGCCGGCGCGATCGACTGTGGCAACGCCGGCACGCTCATGCGCCTCCTGACCGGCGTCCTCGCCGGACAGGACGGACAGTTCATGCTCACCGGCGACGAGTCGCTCACGCCGCGGCCGATGGAACGGGTCGCCGCTCCGCTCCGGCGGATGGGTGCCGACGTCGAGACGACCGACGGCCACGCGCCGCTCGTCGTCCGCGGCTCGGGCGGCCTGCACGGGATCGAGATCGAGCCGGAAGTGGCGAGCGCGCAGGTGAAGTCGGCAATCCTCCTCGCCGGTCTCAACGCGGACGGGCCGACGACGGTCGTCGAGCGCATCCCGACGCGCGACCACACCGAGCTCATGCTCGACGCCGCGGGGGCCCGCGTGCGCCGCACCGCGTCGTCGGTGACGGTCGAGCCGGCCGGTTCGCTGCGGCTCGAGGAGGCGGTCGTGCCCGGCGACTTCTCGTCGGCTGCGCCGCTGCTCGTCGCGGCGGCGCTCGTCCCGGGCAGCGACCTCACGTTTCACGACCTCGGTGTCAACCCGCGCCGCACCGGGTTGCTCGACGTGCTCGAGCGGATGGGGGCTCGCGTCTCGCTGTTCGACCGGCGCCGCGCAGGCGGCGAGCCGGTCGCGTCGGTGCAGGTGCAGCCGGGCGAGCTCATCGCGACGGAGATCCGAGCGGAAGAGGTGCCGGGCCTGGTGGACGAGTTGCCGCTCGTGGCCCTCCTCGCCTCCCATGCGCGCGGGGAGACCCGCGTCTCGGGCGCCGGCGAGCTGCGTGTGAAGGAAAGCGACCGCATCGAGGCCGTCACCGACGGCCTGCGCCCGCTCGGGGCCCGGATCCGCTCGCAGCCCGACGGCTGGACGGTTACCGGAGTCCCCGCGCGGCTGCGCGGCGGTCGCGTCGACGCGCGGGGCGACCACCGGATCGCGATGCTCGGTGCGGTCGCCGGCCTCGCCTCGATCGAGGGCGTCGCCATCGAGGGCGCCGACACGGCCGCTATAAGCTTCCCCGGCTTCTACGAGCTCCTGGATTCGGTGACGAGGCGGTGAAGCGGTGATCGTGGCGATCGACGGGCCCGCAGGCGCGGGCAAGAGCACGGTGGCGCGGGCGCTCGCGGAGCGCCTCGGCTTCCGCTACCTCGACACCGGCGCGATGTACCGCGCGCTCACGTGGCTCGCGATGCAGCGCAGGCTCGACCTGGGCGACGCCGAGGGGCTGGCGCAGCTCGCGCGCGAGCAGCCCGTCCTCTTCTCCGAGGACGACCGGGTCTGGATCGCCGGCACCGACGTGACTTCGTCCATCCGCGAGACCCGCGTCGATCGAATGGTTCCCGTCGTGGCGCGCCATCCCGCGGTCCGCGAGGTGATGCGCGAGCGCCAGCGGGAGCTCGGGCGCGACGGCGACGTCGTGATCGAGGGGCGCGACATCGGCACGGTCGTCGTCCCGGATGCCGAGGTGAAGGTGTTCCTCGTCGCGGACCGCGAGGAGCGGGCGAAGCGGCGCATCGCCGAGCGTCCCGGCATCGGCGCCGACGCGCTCGCCACCGATCTGCGCCTCCGCGACGAGAGCGACGCGGCGCGGATGCGGCCTGCGCCCGACGCGACCGAGATCGACACGACGAGCCTCGAGGTGGAGGACGTGGTCGACCGGATCGAGGCGCTCGTGCGGGAGCGTTCGCCGGCCACGTGAAGTCGGAGGACATCGTCTGGACATTCGGTCGGCCGGTGCTCGGCTTTCCGGCCGCAGTCGCGACTCGGCTCCGCTCGTACGGCACCGAGCGGATGCCGCGCACGGGCGGCGTCGTCCTTGCGTTCAACCACTTCCACTGGATCGACATCCCCTGCGTGGGCTATCTCAGCAAGCGCCAGATCTACTTTTTGGCCAAGGTCGAGGCGCATCGGGTCCCGGGGCTCGGGTCGCTGATCCGCGGCTTCGGGACGTTGGCGGTGCGGCGCGGCGAGTCCGACCGCGACGCGGTACGGCGGATGCGTGAGGTCGTGCGCGACGGAGGAGCCCTCGGCGTCTTCGTCGAGGGGACGCGGCAGCGCAGCGGCGTTCCGGGGCACGTGCAGCCGGGCGCCGCGATGGTCGCGCTGCAGGAGGACGTGCCGGTGGTCTGCGCCGCCATCCACGGCTCGCAGGACTGGAAGCTCGGCAACTTCGCTCCGGTCTCGATCGCCTGGGGCGAGCCGATGCGCTTCGACGGGCTGCCACGCGGCGGCAAGGGATACCGCGAGGCCTCCGCGCAGATCGAGGCCGAGCTGAACCGGCTCTGGGCCTGGCTGCGTGACCTGCACGAGGCGGGCCGCCGCCCGCGCCACGCCACCCCGCCTGCGCGGGACGACGCCGGGCCGGTCACGCTTTCCGCGTGAACGACGAAGCAGAGCTTCTCGAAGCGCCGCCGCCTCCTCCGCTCCTCGGCGCCGTGGCGATCATCGGCTTCCCGAACGTCGGCAAGTCGACGCTCGTCAACCGCCTGACCGAGACGCGGGCAGCGGTCGTGCACGAGATGCCGGGAGTGACGCGCGATCGCAAGGAGCTCGTCTGCGAGTGGACGGGGAAGCGCTTCGTCCTCGTCGACACCGGCGGCGTCGACATCGCGGACCCGGCTCCCCTGACCCGGGCAATCGCCGCACAGGCACGCGAGGCGGTCGAGGAGGCCGATCTCGTGCTCTTCGTCGTGGACGCCCGCGTCGGCGTGACCCCGGGCGACGAGGAGGTCGCCCAGATCCTGCGGGAGGCGCACAAGCCCGTGCTCGTGCTCGCGAACAAGATCGACGACCCCGGCCAGGAGCCGCTCGCGCTCGAGCTGCACCGTCTGGGGCTCGGCGACCCGATCCCGATCTCGGGGCTGCACGGAACCGGTAGCGGCGACCTGCTCGACCGTGTCATCGCCGAGCTCGAGCGGCTCGCGCCCGCGGGACGTCCTTCCCTGCCCGACGACGCGATCCGCGTCGCGATCCTCGGCCGCCCGAACGTCGGCAAGTCGAGCCTCGTCAACGCGCTCCTCGGACGGGAGCGGCTGATCGTGAGCGAGATCCCGGGCACGACCCGGGACGCGGTCGACACCGTCCTCGAGCGCGGCGACCGGACGTTCGTCCTGATCGACACCGCCGGCCTCCGGCGCAAGCGGCGGCATCGCCAGGGCGTCGAGTACTACTCCGAGCTGCGCGCGCTCGAGGCGGCCGAGCGCGCCGATGTCGCCCTCGTCCTGATCGACTCCGCGGAAGGGATCGTGGAGCAGGACATCGCCGTCGCCGACGTGGCCCGGCACGCCGACTGCTCGACGCTCGTCGTCCTCTCGAAGTGGGACGCGACGACGCTCAACGTCGAGGACGTCCGAGGCGAGCTGCGCCGCCGCCTGCGCCAGCGGCCGCCGTTCGTCGCAATCTCGGCGCACTCGGGACGCGGTCTCGAACGGCTGCTCGACGGCGTCGTCGAGCTCTTCGACCGGCACACCGCAAGGATTCCGACCCCCGAGCTGAACCGCGCGTTCAAGGAGTTGCGCGAGGCCCGGCAGCCGCCGAGCGGCCCGCGGGGCCGCAGGCTCAACCTCCTCTACGGCGCGCAGATCCGCGTACGGCCACCGCGGTTTCGCGTGTTCGTCAACGATCCAGGCCTCGTGACGCGCGACTACGGCTACTGGGTCGAAAACCGGTTGCGCGAGCGCTTCGGCCTCAACGGCGTGCCGGTTTCGATCGACTTCGTGAAACGATCCTGACGATGCGGGTCCTCGTGGCGGGAGCGGGATCGTGGGGGACGGCGTTCACGCGTGTGCTCCTCGACCGCGGCCACGACGTCGTCCTCGCGTGCCGCTCGCGTGAGCAGGCCGAGGCGATCGCCGGCACGCGCCGGAATCCGCGCTACCTCCAGGCCGTCGACCTCAGCGCGGCCGCCACGGTCACGCTCGCCGACGCTCCCGGCGACGTCGACGTCGTCGCCGCGGCCGTGCCGAGCCAGGCGTTCGCCGAGGTTGTCGAGGCGCTGCCGGGCGACGCGCCGGTGCTGAGCCTCGTCAAGGGGCTCGATCCGGAGACGGGAGAGCGGCTCTCGACCCGGGTGGGCGAGCGATCCGTCGCAGTCCTCTCGGGCCCGAACATCGCGGAGGAGATCGCCGCAGGACTGCCGACGACGGCGGTGATCGCGAGCGAGGACGGCTTCCTCGCGGGCCGGCTCCAGCATGCGCTGAACTCGAGCCTCTTTCGCGTCTACGTCAATCCCGACCTCGTCGGAGTCGAGTTGTGCGGCGCCGCGAAGAACGTGATCGCTCTGGCCGCCGGGGGCGTCGACGGCCTCGGGCTCGGCGACAACGCGAAGGCGTCGCTCATCGCGCGCGGGCTTGCGGAGATGACGCGTCTCGGCGAGGCGGCCGGTGCCCGGCCCGAGACGTTCGCCGGCCTGGCCGGGATCGGCGACCTCGTCGTCAGCTGTTGCAGCTCCAAGACGCGCAACCGCCACGCCGGCGAGCTGATCGCCCAGGGTCTGACGCCGGAGCGGGCAGTCGACGAGATCGGCCAGACGGTGGAGGGGCTGACGACGGCGCCGATCCTGCGCGACCTCTCGCACCGCCTGGGCGTCGAGCTGCCGATCACCGAGGGTGTCTGCGCCGTCCTCTCGGGCCAGAGCATCACCGAGCTCGCCGCCGGTCTCATGGGACGCGAACCGACCGAGGAATAGCTTCCGCGCGAAGAGCCACGCGGGGACAAAGGAACTCCGCCAACGGGAGAGCGGGCCCCCGCCGCGCGCGAGCGCACGAGAGCGGCCGCTCGCCCAGAGCATCCAAGACCCGGGCTTCGCTAGCCTGCCCGGCATGCCAACGCGCTCCTTTTCCTTCACCTCCGAGTCGGTCACCGAGGGCCATCCCGACAAGATGGCCGACCAGATCTCCGACTCCGTGCTCGACGCCGTTCTCCGCGACGACCCCAACGGACGCGTCGCCTGCGAGACGCTGATCACGACGGGCCTCGTCGTCGTCGCCGGCGAGATCACCACCGAGACCTACGTCGACATCCCGCAACTCGTCCGCAAGCGGATCCGTGAGATCGGGTACACGCGCGCGAAGTTCGGCTTCGACGCCGACACGTGCGGCGTCGTCGTCGCGATCGACGAGCAGTCGCCCGACATCGCGCAGGGCATCGACCACTCGTACGAGGAGCAGCACGGGCAGGGCGACGCGCTGGACGGCGCCGGAGCAGGCGACCAGGGAATGATGTTCGGCTACGCCTCCAACGAGACGGCCGAGCTGATGCCGTTACCGATCATGCTCGCGCACCGGCTCGCACGGCGCCTCGCGGAGGTGCGGAAGGCCGACGTGCTCCCGTACCTGCGGCCCGACGGCAAGACGCAGGTGACCGTCCGCTACGAGCTGGACGAGCACGGCGCCCAGCGGCCGGTCGAGATCGAGCGCGTGCTCATCTCGACGCAGCACCGCGACGGACTCGACTGCGAGACCTTGCTCAAGCCGGATCTGATCGAGCACGTGATCGAGCCGATCCTGCCCAAGGATCTCTACGACACGAAGCGGCTCGACCACGACCGCGACTTCGTCTACTGCAACCCCACCGGGAAGTTCGTGGTCGGCGGGCCGATGGGGGACACCGGCCTGACGGGCCGCAAGATCATCGTGGACACGTACGGCGGTGCCGCCCCCCACGGCGGCGGCGCCTTCTCGGGCAAGGATCCGACGAAGGTCGACCGCTCGGCTGCGTATGCCGCGCGCTGGGTGGCGAAGAACGTCGTCGCGGCGGGCCTCGCCGAGCGCTGCCAGCTCCAGGTCGCGTACGCGATCGGCGTCGCGCAGCCGCTCTCGGTTCTCGTCGACACGTTCGGAACCGCGGCGATCCCGGTGCCGAAGATCGAGGAGCTCGTGCGGGAGCATTTCGACCTGCGGCCGGCGGCGATCCTCCGCGACCTCGACCTGCGCCGGGCGATCTACGCCCAGACGGCGGCGTACGGCCATTTTGGCCGCACGGGCGCCGACTTCACCTGGGAGGGCACGGATCGCGCGGAAGCCCTGCGCGAGGCCGCGGGTCTGGGAGCCGCTACGCCGGTCTGACGAAGAGCCCGGCGGCTGCCTTCTCCGAGATCGCCCGTTCGCCGACCTTCTCGATCGCAACCGTGAACTGATCCGCCGCCGGCTCGGCGGTGCGGACGAAGATGCTCGTGCCGGGCACGAGCCCCTGGTCGTAGAACCAGTGCAGGAGGTCGCCGTCGTGCTCCGCGAGGCGGACGACCGTCGCCCGTGTCCCGGCCGGCAGCGTCGCGAGCGGCGCCAGCTCCTCGTTCTCGGCCTGCTCGACCTCGGGGTCGACGGGCCAGCCGTGCGGGCAGCGCTGCGGGTGGCCGAGCTTGTCGTCGATCCGGTCGATCATCTCGTCGTCGAACGTGTCGCCGAGCTCGTCGGCACGCTCGTGCGACTCGTACGCCGTGTAGCCCATGAAGTCGGTGAGGAGCCGCTCGATGATCCGGTGCTTGCGGACGACGCGCTCGGCGCGCTCGCGGCCGGTCTCGGTGAGCAGCGCCTCCTTGTTCTTGCCGCGCTCGATCAGGCCCTCGGCCTCGAGCCGCTTCAGCATCTCGCCGGCGGAGGCGCGTGAGACGTGCAGCATCTCGGCGACGCGGGAGGCGAGGGGAGGCGCGCCGGCGCCGTGCGGTACGTACTCGCCGATCGGGAACGCGAGGAAGTAGATCGTCTCGAGGTACTCGTCTACTGAGTGTCCGGGTGCCGGCATATGGCTATATTGCCGCCGAGCGTATGTGTAAGGGCACCCTTACAAGATGAGCACTCCCGAAATCCTGCTGCTCGGCGCGATCGCCGGCGCCACGATCTTCCTCGGCCTGCCGGTTGGGCGGATGCAGGGCCTCAGCCTGAACGCGCGGGCCGGCCTCTCGGCGCTCGCGACCGGAATCCTCGTCTTCCTGCTCTGGGACGTCCTCTCGAACGCGGTCGAGCCGATGGATACCGCGTTGCAGGCGCACGACTGGGGTCGGTTCGCCGGTCTGGCCGCGCTCGGCATCTTCGGCTTCATCGCAGGACTCATGAGCCTCGTCTACTACGAGGCCTGGATGAAGGCGCGCGCGGGCCGGCGGAGCTCCCCGCTGGTGGGGCCGGGCGCGGCCGCGGTCGACGAGTTCACGAGCCAGCGTTGGTTCGACCTGACGACACCGGCAGTGCGGCTCGCGTTCCTGATCGCGATCGGGATCGGCGTCCACAACTTCGGCGAGGGCCTCGCCATCGGGCAGGCGGCGGCGTCGAACGAGATCAGCCTCGCCGTGACGCTGATCATCGGTTTCGGCCTGCACAACGCGACCGAGGGATTCGGCATCTGCGGGCCGCTGAGCGGCGAAGGAATCCGCCCCAGCTGGCGGCTGATCCTCGTGCTCGGCCTCATCGGCGGCGGCCCGACGTTCCTTGGCACGCTGCTGGGCCAGGCGTGGACGAGCGACGCGGTGTCGGTGCTGTTCTTCGCCGTCGCGGGCGGCTCGATCCTCTACGTCGTGCAGGAGTTGTTCGCGGTCAACCGCAAATACGGCCACCCGGTGCTCATCATGTGGCTCCTGATCGCGGGAGTCCTGCTCGGCTTCGCAACGGACTTCATCGTCACCGCAGCCGGCGTCTAGGCCGTTCGGGCGAGAAGACTCTCGCCCAGACGACGGTCATCGCGGTGGCCCTGTGGAGACGCCTTTGTAGGGGTCGTAGGGCGTTCCCGGACAGTTGCCCCAGAGTCCGAGGTGGTGCGTGCGTGCCCGAAGCGCCAGCCGTGCGAGCCTGGCCGCGTAGCGGCCTCTGCGGCCCGCGTAGAAATAGGGCGCAGCCGCCCCGGCAGTGACGAGGCGCACGTTGATGTCGAGGCCGTCGTGGCGGCGTATCACGTAGCGGAGTAGCCGTCCGTAGCTATCGACCGAATCGGTCGCCGGCTCACGGGTGAGTAGCACTGCCGTTCCCGGCGGCAGTAGGCGCTTGGTCAGCGCGGACGCCTGCTCGCCATAGCACTCGGGATGGAAGTAGACCTCCGGGGTATCGATCTGCACGAGCCGGACCCGCGCGCCGTTCGTGAGATCGACGGTGTCGCCGTCCGCGACGTGGTCGATGCGCAGGACCTTCGAGGCCGACGCAGCCGACGTGGACCGCGCGCCCGCCAGCGCAAGCGAACCGGTGACGAACGCGACGACGATCAGCGCATGAACACTCCGAGTCCCGATCACCTCTCTCTGATCGGTTGCCGGGGGTCATTCCTGAACACCCGGCCCGGCCGAGCATCCGGCCTTCCGAGCCTCTGCCGAAGCACAACGCTCCATACATCGCCTCGGAGAAAGCCGCGCCGGCCGCGGTCGTGGCGCGGCCGGCGCGGCTGCTCGTGTCGTCGCTCGTCAGCCCGCGAGGATCTTGGCCTTCTGGGCCTCGAACTCGGCGTCCGTGAGGACGCCTGACGCCTTCAGCTCTCCAAGCTGCTTGAGCTGCTCGAGCGGGTCCGCCGCCGGAGCGGCAGCGGCAGGAGCCGGCTGTTGGGCTTCCTGGGCCTGATCCTCGTCGGCCCAGCGGTTCGCCTGCCGGCGCGAGACGCGGTTGGAGACCGTGGTAGCGGTTCCCGCGATCACGGCCGTGCGGGCGATTCCTCGTAGCAGTGGCATGTCTCGTCCTCCTACGCGTTCGCGGTTTCGAGTGCCTCGGCGGCCTCGACGAGGTCGTCGGCGGTGATGCCTCCCCTGGCCACCAGCTGGGCGCCGCTCGACCTGATGGCCGTGGCGAACCCCCGTGCCCACCGGTTTTCGTACAGCAGGATCGCGGCCGAGGCGCCCGGCTCGAGCGCGCCTCCCGCTTCGTCGTAGTCGTCCTGCCCGAGTAGTCCGGACGAGGCTCCCTCGAACTCCACGAGGTCGAGCTCGCCGTCCGAGTCGATGTCCGCGAGCAGGAGCCCGGCCACTGTGCCGTCCTCCGACTTGCCCACGAACACGAGGTCGAGCACGCGGATCAGGCCGCGGTCGGTCAGATTGGCGAGCTCCTTGAGCCCCTTGCCGTTGGGCTGCGTGCCCGGCGGCCATTCGACGATCAGATAGTCGACTGGGCCGAGCTCGGTCTCGTCGGTCATGTATCTCCTCCTTCGCTTCTGCGCCTTCGCCCGACCATGCTCCGCGCTTCAGCCTGTCGCGGCATCATCCCGAGGGGGCGATCAGCGACCATGCCGGATGAGGCCGGACGTGATCCGCGCGTCGCGGTGATCGGCGCGTGGGAGTTGCAGTCCGGTAACTGATGCCGACCAGGGGCGCGGCTACGCTCGCTGCCCGTGTCTCGTCTCGCCTCCGTCTATCCGATCGTCAGCGCGCGCTCGCTCGCGCGGCCCTTCACGTACGAGATTGCGGACGAGGTGGGGAAGGGGGCCGTCCTCGCAATTCGCTTCGGCAACGCCAGCCGACGCGGCGTCGTGGTCGACGCCGACGCGGAGGCGCCGCCCGACGTCGAGCCGGTCGCTGCCGAGCGGGTGCTCGAGACCCTCCCGCCTGCGCTTGTCGACCTTGCCCTCTGGCTCGCGGACTACTACGGCTCCACGCCCGCCCGCGCGCTGGCGCTCGTGGCGCCGTACCAGCCGGCGCGGCGCGGGGAGCGGCGGGAAGTGGCCGCCGGGGCGGCGCTGGCCGCCGAGCCCGCGCCCGCCCATCTCTCCGAGGCGCAGGAACGTGCGCTCGCGCGGATCGACGAGCTGCTCGCCGGTGGCGGCGGCAACGTCCTGCTCGCCGGCGCAACCGGCAGCGGCAAGACCGAGGTCTACATCCGCGCGTGCGAGGCCGCTCTGGCCGCCGGCCGTGGCGCGATCGTCCTCGTGCCCGAGATCGCGCTGACGCCACAGACGCTCGGCCGTTTCCGCGCGCGCTTCGGCGACCGCGTCGCGCTCCTCCACTCCGGCCTCTCCGAGGCCGAGCGGCGGGACGAGCGAGAGCGGATCGTCTCGGGCGAGGCACCGGTCGTGGTCGGCGCACGATCGGCCGTGTTCGCGCCGCTGCCATCGGTCGGCGTCATCTGTATCGACGAGGAGCACGACGCGTCGTACAAGCAGGAGTCGGATCCGCGGTACGACGCCCGCACCGTTGCCGCGAAGCGGGCGGCCCTCGAATGCGCGGTCGCGATCTTCGGCTCGGCGACGCCGCGGCCGGAGTCCTGGCACACGCTCGAGCGGCTCGAGCTTGGAGGGCGGATCGCCGCGCCGATGCCGACCGTCCGCGTCGTCGACCTGCGCCACGAGACGGGCTATCCGCTGTCCGCACCGCTGCTCGCCGAGCTCGGCCGGCTTGCGGAGGGAGGAGGCAAGGCGATCCTCCTGCTCAACCGGCGCGGCGTCGCGCCGGCTCTCCACTGCCGCGCCTGCGGAGCCACGCGCCGCTGCCCGAACTGCGACGTCGCGTTCACGCTCCACGGCGACGGAACCCTGCGCTGCCACCACTGCGGCGCCCGCGAGCCCGTCAGCGAGACGTGTCCGGCCTGCGGCTCCCCCGAGCTCGCGCGCATCGGCGCCGGGACGCAACGGCTCGAGCGCGAGCTCGAGAAGCATGTCCCCGAGCTCGAGCGGATCCGGCTCGACGCCGACGCGGTCGGCAAGCCCGAGGAGCTGCGGGAGGCGCTCGAGCGATTCGCGCGCGCCGATCGCGCCGTCCTCGTCGGGACGCAGATGGTCGCGAAAGGCCACCACTTCGCGGGCGTCGAGCTCGCCGCGGTCGTCGACGCCGACACGGGTCTCGGCTTGCCCGACTTCCGGGCCGAGGAGCGGACGTTCCAGCTGCTCACCCAGCTCGCCGGCCGCAGCGGCCGCGACGCGCCGGGACGCGTCATCATCCAGACGTTCCAGCCGGAGTCGCGCGCCGTGCAGCACGCAGCGGGCCACGACGTCGCCGGTTTCCTCGCCGGCGAGCTCGAGCGGCGCCGTGCGCTCGGCTATCCGCCGTTCCGGCACGTCGTGCGTGTACTCGTGTCCGGGCCGGAGCTCGCCGACGCGACGCGCGTGCTCGAGGAGTTGAAGGCGGGACTGCCGGAGTTCGAGCTGCTCGGCCCCGCGCCACTCCTGAGGCTACGCGGCCGCCACCGCGCACAGCTCGTCGGGAAGACCGACCGCCCGCGTGCTCTCGCCTCGCGCGCGGCCGCGCTGCTCGCGGCGGCCACTCCGGCGATGCGCCGCGCGGGGCTCAACGCCGTGGTGGACGTCGATCCGCAGAGCGTCTAGCCGTCCTCCACGCGCTGGAAGAGGAAGAAGTCGCGCCAGGCGCCGTTGATGCGGAGGTAACGCCGCGCGAGCCCGATCCGCTCGAAGCCGTTCTTCTCGAGCACGCGCTGCGACGGCAGGTTGTCGACGAGCGTCGCGGCCTCGACGCGATGGAGGTCGAGCGCGCCGAACGCGTACGCGAGGATCTCGCCGACCGCGCCGGTGGCGAGGCCCCGGCCGTTCCGTGCTCGATCGATCCAGTAGCCGATGACGCCGCTCGCGGGGCCGTCCCGGAAGATCCTGAAGAGGTTGACCGAGCCCGCGATCGCCTCGCCGTCGAGGATCGCGAACGGGTGCGTCTCGTCCGCGAGTTGCCGCTCGAGCCGCTTCCGCTGTCCGTCGGCGGTGAAGAACTCCGGCGGCCGTGCCGGCTCGAACGGCGCGAGGAAGTCGCGGTTCGCGAGATAGAGCGCCGCGAGCTCCTCGGCGTCCTCCGGCCGCACCGGCCGGATCACCGGCGATTGGCCGGGAAGCGCTCGAGGATCCAGTCGGCGTCGAGCGGCTGCCGCAGGTACGAGCGGCCGTTGATGCGGACGAAGTCGCGGGTGCGCGGATCCATCGCCAGGCGGGCCTCGGCCGGGAAGTTGCGGTTGTGGCGGTCGATCAGCTCGTTCACCGTGACGAAGCTCCAGTCGCCGGCGAGCTCGCGCCACGCGGCCGCGAGCTCCTCCGGGTCGTCGATCTCGTCGGCCAGGGTCCGCCACGCGCTGCCCAGCTGACGCTCGTGCCGCTTGACGGCGTCCTCGATCGCGCGCAGCCTGCGCATCCAGGCCGTCGGCCCCCCGAGCGCCTGCACACCCGACGCGGGGTCGGGACGGAAGTTGCGCAGCCTCTGCCGCAGCGGCCTCCCGCGCATCGGGTTCGTCTCGAGATCGGCCTCGAGCCGCTCGCGCTCACGTCGCTCCTGCGACGTCTCGGGCCGCGTCGCGCCCTGTCCCATGAGCTCGTTCAGCGTCCTGGGATCCACGTCTGCGAGGGTACAGTCCGGCCTCATGGCGGAGATCGAGGGACAGGTCAAGGAGGAGGAGCTCGACCCCGAGCAGCAGGCCCGGCGACGGCTGGCGCTCGCGCAGATCCGCCAGTACCCGGACGCGGCGCTGAAGATTCCGGCTCGCCCGGTCGAGGAGTTCGACGACGACCTGCGGCGGCTCGTCGACCGGATGAAGCAGCTCATGGTCGACGCCAGCGGGATCGGGCTCGCCGCGACCCAGGTCGGAGTCCTGCAGCGGCTGTTCGTCTTCCAGGTCTCCGAGGACGAGACGGTGGCGCTCGCGAACCCGGCGATCGTCGCGGCCGGCGAGGTGACGACGGTCGAGGACGAGGGCTGCCTCTCGATCCAGGGTGTCCTCCTGCCCGTGGAGCGGCCGGCCATGATCACGATCGCCGGGCAGGACGAGCACGGCGCCGAGGTGCAGTACGAGCTCGAGGAGCCGTACTCACGGGTCGCACAGCACGAGCTCGACCATCTCGACGGCGTCCTGATCCTCGACCGGACGACGCCCGAGGCGCGGCGCGAGGCCCTCGCCAGCCTGCGCCCTCGCATCGTCATCGGCTGAGCATGGCCCGCCGCATCGCGGTCGCTGCGACCGCGCCGTTCGGGGCGGACGTGCTCGAGCGGCTCGCTTCCGAGCACGAGGTGGTGCAGCTGCTCACACGTCCCGACAAGCCGCAGGGCCGCGGCCGGAGAGTGGGGTCACCGGCGGCGAAGGAGGTCGCGCAACGGCTCGGCATCCCGGTGGAGCAGCCGGCACGGCTCGACGACTCGGTCGGGATCGGCGCGGAAACGGTCGTCGTCTGTGCGTACGGGCTCCTGATCCCGAACGCGCTGCTCGAGCGTGCGCTGTGGCTCAACGTCCATCCTTCGCTGCTGCCGCGCTGGCGCGGAGCCGCACCGGTCGAGCGCGCGATCATGGCCGGGGACGACGAGACCGGTGTCACGATTCACCGCACCGTCGAGGCCCTCGACGCGGGGCCCGTCGCGGCGCGCCGCGCGTTCGCTATCGGCGCGGAGGACGACGCCGGAGCGGTCTATCTCCACGCCGCCGAGGTCGCGGCCGAGCTCCTCGGCGAGGTGCTGGCGGAGGACGAGCCGCGGTTCGAGCCGCAGGCCGAGGAGGGCGTCACGTACGCCGAGAAGATCCGGCCGGAGGACCGCGAGCTCGATCCCTCCGCGTCTGCGCAGGAGCTCGTGAACCGCGTGCGTGGTCTTTCACCGCACATCGGCGCGCGGCTCGGCGACCTGATCGTGTGGCAGGCGAGGGTGGGAGACGACGGCTCGTTCCAGCCGGTCGAGGTGCAGCCGGCCGGCGGCCGGCGCATGCCGTACGACGCGTACCTGCGGGGGCGCCGATGACCTGGTGGCACGCGGTCGTCGAATCGGAGCACGAGCTCATGAACCCGACGAGTGCGGACAAGATCCGGCTGCTCGGCGGGCGGCTCGGCCTCAGGCCTGGTTCGCACGTCCTCGACATCGCCTCCGGCCACAGCGGGCCGGCGCTCTTGCTTGCGCAGGAGTTCGGGTGCCGTGTCACCTGCGTCGAGCGTGCGCCGGAGTTCGTCGCTGCCGCTCGGGAACGCATCAGGAAGGCGGAGCTCGAAGATCGGATCGAGCTCGTCGAGGCTGACGCTGCAACGTTCGAGCTCGGCCGCTACGACGCTGCGCTCTGCCTCGGTGCGACGTTCGTCTACGGCGGGCTCGTCCCCACACTCGAGCGGCTCCGCGCGGCGGCGCCGCTCCTCGCGGTTGGGGAGCCGTACTGGCGTAGCTGGCCGCTGCCGCCGGAGCCCGAGTCCGACGCAGACAGGCGGACCGACGAAGAGGACTGGCTGCCGCTGCCGCAGACAATCGAGCGTGCGGAGTCAACCGGCGTGCGCGTCCTCTCGCTCATCGCGTCCTCCGAGGACGACTGGGACCGCTACGAGTCGCTCCACTGGCAGGCGCTCGACCGCTGGCTCGCGGCGAATCCGGACCATCCGCAGGCGGGGGAGTTTCGAGCTCGCGGCGCCGTCGACCGCGACCGCTACCTGCGCTGGGAACGGGCCGTGATGGGCTGGGCGATCTTCGTCTGCCGGGCGTGAGCGTCTCGCCCGCCCGCCGCGCGGCCTACGAGGTGCTGCTCAGGGTCTTCGAGCAGGAGGCGTACGCGGATCGCGCCTTCCGCAGCGCCGCCGAGGGCCTCGACGAGCGGGAGCGCGCATTTGCGCAGCGGCTCGCATACGGCTCCGTGCAGCGGGTGCGAACGCTCGACTACGCGATCGAGACGCTCGGCCGGCGGCCGGTGCGCAAGCTCGACCCGCCGGTGCGGGCGGCGCTCCGCCTCGGCGCGTACCAGCTCGGCTACACCGACACTGCTCGGCACGCGGCTGTGAACGAGTCGGTCGAGCTCGTGCGCCGCGCACGGCTCGAGCGCGCTGTCCCGTTCACGAACGCGGTGATGAGGCGCCTCGCCGACGGGATCGGGCCTCTCCTCGAATCGCTGCCGGACGGGCCGCTCAAGGAGTCGTATCCCGACTGGATCCACGAGACGTTCGTGCGCGTGCTGAGGGAGGAGGGCGCGCTCGCCCTCATGCGCGCGATGAACGAGCCCCTCGAGACGGTCGTCCGGCTCGTGCGCGGCGAGCCTCCGCCCGGCGCAGAACCGACCGACGTCCCGGGTGCCTATCGCGTCGCCCGGGTGGACGAGGCGCTCGTGGCGGACGGGAGGATCTGGCCGCAGAGCCGTGGCTCGCAGCTCGCAGGTCTCTGCGTCGGCTCGCGCGACGGCGAGCGCGTGCTCGACCTTTGCGCCGCTCCCGGCGGCAAGACGGGCCAGCTGCGCGGCGACGTGACGGCGGTTGAGATCGATCCGGCCCGCGCGCGAGAGCTCCGCGAAAACCTCTCGACCGTCGGCCGCCCCGACGTCTCGGTCGTCGAGGCGGACGGCACCGCGCTGCCGCCGGAGCTCGACGGGTTCGACCGCGCGCTCGTCGACGCGCCGTGCTCGGGCCTCGGTGTCCTGGGCCAGCGTCCCGATCTCCGCTGGCGTGCGCAGCCGCTGCCCGATCTACAGCTCGCCCTTCTCCGCTCGGCTGCCGACCGTGTCCGACCCGGCGGCACGATCGTGTACTCGGTCTGCACGTTGAATCCGGACGAGTGCGAGGTGGTCGTCGACGCGAGCCGACTGCGCGTCCTGCCGCTCGGGGAGGACTGGCCGGGGTTTGTGCACCCGTCACGGCCGGAGTTCCTGCTCACGCTGCCGCACGTCCATGGCACCACCGGCTTCTTCGTCGCCCGCCTCGCCGTCGACTGACCCCCGCGGACCTGTCCTGGTATCAGATACCGAGACCAGTGCGAAAGAGACACGGCTCATCTCGTGAGCAGCTTCTTCGTCGCGTGCAAGTGCCCGCGAGCGGCCGGTTCGGACACGTCTCGGTATCAGATACCGAGACGTGTCCGTTCCGTCTCCCTCGGGCGAGGGCGGTAGCAGCTACCGGTCGGGGCCGTTCGAGATAGGCCATGGGTGGGTCTGCGGCGTACGATCGCTGCGGCGCTATGGCCTGGCCGGAGTGGATACGGACTGTGGAGGTCGAGCCGTCGCTCTACGCGGCCGACTTCGCGCGCCTCGGCGAGCAGATCGACGAGCTGCTCGGCGTCGGGTGCCGCATCTTCCACTTCGACGTCGGCGACGGCCACTTCGTCGAGCCCGTGACAATCGGGCCCGTCGTGCTCGGGTCGATCGCTCCGCTCGTGCACGAGGCCGGCGGCGTGCTCGACTGCCACCTGATGGTCGACAACCCACTCCGCCACTTCCCGCAGATCGCCGCGGCGGGCGGCGACAGCGCCACGTTCCACTACGAGGTCGTCGACGACGTGCCAGCCACGATCGCCGCGGCCCGTGAGCACGGCCTGCAGGTCGGCGTCGCGTTCAACCCCGAGAGCGAGCCGGAGGACGTCGCGGCGGTCGCGGGGGACGCCGACATCGTCCTCTGCATGAGCATCCATCCCGGATACAGCGGCCAGAAGTTCATGCCCGACGCGCTCGAGCGGATCGCGAGGCTGCGTTTGGCCCTGCCCGAGCCCGTGTATGTCCAGGTCGACGGCGGGATCGACGACAAGAACATCCGCTCCGCGAACGAGGCCGGTGCCGAGCTGCTCGTCGCCGGCTCCGCCATCTTCGGCGGCGACGCGCCGGCGCGCGCATACGAGCGCCTCGTCCGGGATCTCGCGTGACCCACTTCCAGCGGGCGCTCGAGCTCGCCGAGCGCGGACGCGGGAAGACGGCGGACCATCCACTCGTCGGCGCCGTCGTCGAGCACGACGGCGAGGTCGTGGGGGAGGGCTGGTACGAGTACGACGGAGTCCGCCACGCCGAGGCGATCGCGCTCGAGCAGGCCGGCGACCGAGCCCGGGGCGCGACGCTCTACGTGACGCTGGAGCCATGCTCGCACCACGGGCGGACGCCTCCTTGTGCCGACGCCGTCGTCGGCTCGGGAGTCGCCCGTGTCGTCGTCGGCGCGCACGACCCGAACCCGCTCGTGGACGGTCGCGGGCTCGAACGCCTCCGCGCCGCGGGCATCGACGTCGAGCTCCTCGACGATCTCGAGGCCCGCCGTCAGAACGAGGCATGGCGCGTGTGGAAGTCGCTCGGCCGTCCCTTCGTCACCTACAAGGCCGCGGTGACGCTCGACGGGCGCGTCGCCGTGCCGGGTCGCCGCTGGGTGTCGGGCGAGGAGTCGAGGCGGCGTGTGCACGAGCTGCGTGCGGCCTCCGATGCGGTCGCAGTCGGGATGGGCACGGTGCGGGCCGACGCGCCACGGCTCGACGCGCGCCACGTCGAAGCCACGACACAGCCGCGGCGGCTCGCCTTCGGACATGGTCCGCTGCCGGAGGGGGTCGAGCTCGAGCTGCGCAGCGGCGCACTCGAGGAAGAGCTTCGCGCGCTCGGGGCGGACGGCGTCCAGTCGCTCCTGCTCGAAGGCGGCCCGACGCTCGCGACTGCGTTCCTCGCGGCGGGCTTCGTCGACAAGTTGCTCCTCTTCGCCGCGCCGATCGTTGCGGGGGACGGGCCGCACCTGTTCGGCGAGCTCGACGCGCCGCAGGAGCTCCTCCACCTCCGCACCGAGCCGTCCGGAGAGGACGTGCTCTTGGAGGCGTACCTGCGCGAGCCGTAACCTTTGCGGCATGTTCACCGGCATCGTGCTCGAGGTCGGAACCGTCGCCGCTTTCGACGGCTCGCGACTCGTCGTCGTGGCGCCCGAGACGGCGCCGACCGCCGTCGTCGGCGACTCCGTGTCCGTAGCCGGCGTCTGTCTCACGGTGGTGGAGACCGGGGAAGGCCGGCTCGCGTTCGACGTCGTCCCCGAGACGCTCTCGCGCACGGCGCTTGCGAGGCTCGAGCCCGGCGAGTCGCTCAACCTCGAGCCTTCGCTGCGTGTCGGCGACCGGCTCGGCGGCCATGTCGTCCAGGGCCACGTCGACGCCGTCGGCCGCGTCCGCGCGATCACGCCGGACGGAGACAGCCGCCGTATGTGGGTCGACGCACCGCAGGCGGTGCTCGGCTACTGCGTCGAGAAGGGCTCGATCGCGGTCGACGGCGTGTCGCTCACGGTCGCCGCCTTCGACGACGACGGCTTCGAAGTCGCGCTCATCCCGCACACGCTCGCGGTGACGACGCTCGGCCGGCTGCAGCCGGGCGACGGGCTCAACCTCGAGGCGGACGTGCTCGGAAAGGTCGTCGAACGCCTCGTGGCGGGGAGGCTGTCGTGAGCTCGGCCGTCACTCCGTTCGCATCGATCGAGGAGGCGGTCGAGGACGTCCGGAACGGGAAGATGGTGGTGGTCGTCGACGACCCGGAGCGGGAGAACGAGGGCGATCTCGTCGTGGCGGCGCAGTTCGCCACGGCAGACGCCGTCAACTTCATGGCGACGCATGCCCGCGGCCTCATCTGCCTCTGCCTGACCGACGAGCGCTGCGAGGAGCTCGGCCTGCCGCAGATGACGCAGCGGAACGAGGCGCGTCTCGGCACCGCGTTCACGAACTCCATCGAAGCGCGCGAAGGCGTGACGACCGGAATCTCGGCGGCCGACCGGGCGCACACGATCGAGGTCGCGATCGATCCGGCCGCGACGCCGCACGACCTCGTCCAGCCCGGCCACGTCTTTCCGCTGCGCGCGCGCGACGGCGGCGTCCTCGTCCGTGCGGGCCAGACGGAAGCGGCAGTCGACCTCGCCAGGCTCGCGGGGCTCGTCCCGGCGGGCGTCGTGTGCGAGATCATGAACGAGGACGGGACGATGGCCCGCGTCCCCGATCTCGTCCCGTACTGCGAACGGCACGGGCTCCGCATGATCACGGTCGCCGACCTGATCGAGTACCGCCGGCGGACCGAGAAGCTCGTCGAGCGCGTCGTCTCGGTGCAGCTGCCGACGGAGTTCGGCGCCTTCAAGGCGATCGCATTCCGCGAGACGCTCACGGGCCGCGACCACCTCGCGCTCGTGATGGGCGAGGTCGGCGACGACGTCCTCGTCCGCGTCCACTCGGAGTGCCTCACGGGCGACGTCTTCCACTCGCTCCGCTGCGACTGCGGCGAGCAGCTCGAGGCGGCGCTCGCCGCGATCGCCGCCGAGGGCCACGGCGTGCTGCTCTACATGGCGCAGGAGGGGCGTGGCATCGGCCTCCTCAACAAGCTCAGGGCGTACGAGCTGCAGGAGCAGGGGCTCGACACGGTCGAAGCGAACCTCGCGCTCGGCTTCGCCGCCGACGAGCGCGAATGGGGGATCGGCAACCAGATCCTTGCCGACCTGGGAATCAGCACGATGCGACTCCTGACGAACAACCCCAAGAAGGTCTCCGGCGTCGAGGCGTACGGCTTGAAGGTGACCGAACAGGTGCCGATCGAGATGCCGCCCCATCCAGAGAACGCTCGCTATCTGGCCGCCAAGCGGGATAAGCTCGGACACAAGTTGCATCACCAGGGTCTCAAGTACGAGTCGGAGGGCGAATGAGCGCGACTGGGGGTTTCTGGCCGGGCGAGTCGCCGGCCGCTGACGAGGAGCAGGTGCAGGAGCCGGAGGCCGTGGAGCCGCGCGGCTGGCCGCAGGCGCCTGAGCAGGAGGCCGAGCCCGAAGCTTCGGAGCCCGAGGCGTCGGAGCCCGAGGCATCGGAGCCCGAGCCGGCGGCCGCGAGGGTTGCCGAGGCGGCACCCGTGCCCGAGCCCAAGCCCGAGGCGGAAGCCGAAGTGCTGGAGGAGGAGGAGCCTGAGCGCGAGGTCGCGCCTGCGGGACACCTGCCCGGCGAGCTCGACATCCCCGACGGCGTGGCCGTCCTCGAGGGTTCCCCGTCCGGGGCCGAGCGGACGGTCGGCGTCGTCGTCTCGCGGTTCAACGGCGAGATCTCGGAGCGGCTCCTCGAGTCGGCGCTCGAGGCGCTCACCGCCGCGGGCGTGGCTGAGGAACGGATCACGGTGATGCCCGTGCCGGGTGCGTTCGAGCTCCCGATCGGCGCGATGGCGCTCGCGAAGACTCGCCGTTACTCGTGCGTGATCGCCCTCGGCTGTGTCGTGCGCGGGGAGACGGCCCACTTCGACTACGTCGCGGGCGAAGCGGCGTCGGGTCTCCAGCTCGCGGGCCTCGAGACCGGTGTCCCCGTTGCGTTCGGCGTCCTCACGGTGGACACGGCCGAGCAAGCTGAGGCACGCGTCGACAAGGGCGCCGACGCCGCGCGAGCCGCGCTCGAGATGGCCGACCTCTTCTCCCAGGTCCGTCGGCAAGCCAAGTCCGGCTGACGCGCGCGACTTCGGTCTCGCGACGCGGCACCTCACTCGGGGCCGTGTTCCAAACCGACACGTCCGGTGTCTGACACCTGGACGTGTCGGGCCCAGACACGTCCGCTACGTGGAAGGCGCTCGAGGACTTGCGTCGGGCCGGTTCGGACCTGTCTCGGTACCTGATACCGAGACGTGTCCTCAAGTGGCGTTCGGCTACACTCCGCCGCCGATGTCCAAGGTCTGTGCGATCTGTGGGAAGAAGCCTGGCTTCGGCAATCACCGGAGCCACTCGATGGTGGCGACGAAGCGGCGGTTCGACCCGAACCTCCAGCGCGTTCGCGTCGTGATCGGCGGCAAGCCGACGCGCGCCTACGTCTGCACGCGCTGCCTCAAGGCCGGCAAGGTCCAGAA
>DATBAH010000136.1:0-7469 GCA_036271615.1 Gaiellaceae bacterium | reverse complement strand
CTCGCTCGCCCTCGCCGACCGCGCGACGCTCGGGAACATGAGCCCCGAGACCGGCGCGACGTGCGGCTTCTTCCCCGTCGACGACGTGACGCTGGGATACCTGCGCCTCACCGGCCGGCCGCAGGAGCGAATCGCGCTCGTCGAGGCGTACTGCAAGGAGAACCGGCTCTGGCACGAGCCCGAGGGGCATCCGGAGTACTCGCAGGTTGTCGAGCTCGACCTCGACGACGTCGAGCCCTCGCTCGCCGGGCCTCGCCGGCCGCAGGACCGGGTGCCGCTCGCGAGCGCGAAGGAGGCGTTCATCGAGTCGCTCGGCACCTTCGGGGTCGACTACACGAACGGGACGTACGACAAGGAGATCGCCGACTCGTTCCCGGCGAGCGACCCGCCGACGGGCGACGGGGTCGGCGACGGCAGGGATGAAGCCGTGCCCGCGCCGACGCCGACGGCGACGGCGACGATCGAGAAGAAGCAGGTCGCGGTCGAGGGCGAGGACTACGCCCTCGAGCACGGCTCCGTCGTGATCGCGGCGATCACGTCCTGCACGAACACGTCGAACCCGTCGGTGATGATCGCCGCCGGCCTGCTCGCGCAGAAAGCGGTCGAGCGTGGGCTCGAGCGGCGGCCGTGGGTCAAGTCCTCCCTCGCCCCTGGCTCGAAGGTGGTGACCGACTACTACCGCGCGTCCGGGCTCGACACGTACCTCGACGAGCTCGGCTTCAACACGGTCGGCTACGGGTGCACGACGTGCATCGGAAACTCCGGCCCGCTGCCGGAGCCGATCAGCGCCGCCGTCGCCGACGGCGATCTCGTCGTGTGCGCCGTCCTCTCCGGCAACCGAAACTTCGAGGCGCGCATCCACGGCGAGGTCAAGGCGAACTACCTCGCGTCGCCGCCGCTCGTCGTCGCCTACGCGCTCGCAGGACGGATGGACGTCGACCTCGTGAACGAGCCGCTCGGGCAGAGCTCGGACGGCGAGGATGTCTTCCTGCGCGACCTCTGGCCGAGCCGCGACGAGATCGACCAGGTGATCGGCAGGTCGGTGAAGGGCGAGATGTTCTCCTCCACGTACGCCGACGTCTTCACCGGTGACGACCGCTGGCGCGCGCTCGAGACGCCGGAGGGCGAGCTGTACGCGTGGGACGACGCGTCGACGTACGTGCGCCTCCCGCCGTACTTCGAGGGGATGCCGCGCGAGCCGGAGCCTGTGGCCGATGTGGAGAGAGCCCGCTGCCTCGCCCTGCTCGGCGACTCGGTCACGACCGACCACATCTCGCCTGCCGGCGCGATCCGGCCAGACTCGCCGGCGGGGCAGTACCTCACGGGGCACGGCGTCGAGCGCCGCGAGTTCAACTCCTACGGCGCGCGGCGCGGCAACCACGAGGTGATGGTGCGCGGCACGTTCGCGAACGTCAGGCTCAAGAACCTCCTCGTGCCCGGCAACGAGGGGACGTGGACCGCCCACCTCCCCGACGGCGAGGAGGGGACGATCTACGAGGTGGCCGAGCGCTACCGCGCCGAGGGCGTGCCCACCATCGTCATCGCCGGCAAGGAGTACGGCTCAGGGTCGTCACGCGACTGGGCGGCGAAGGGGCCGAACCTGCTCGGCGTGCGCGCCGCGATCGCGGACTCATACGAGCGGATCCACCGCTCGAACCTCCTGATGATGGGGATCGCACCGCTCCAGTTCATGCCGGGCGAGAACGCCGAGTCGCTCGGGCTCACCGGCCGCGAGGAGTTCTCGATCACCGGGCTCGAAGGCGGCGAGGCCGAGGAAGTGACGGTGCGGGCGGACGACAAGGAGTTCCGCGCCCGCCTCCGGCTCGACACCCCGCGCGAGCGGGAGTACTTCCGCCACGGCGGCATCCTCCAGTACGTGCTGCGGCGGCTACTCAGCGAGAGCTAAACGCGACCGAGCGGCCCGTCCTACCGCTCGTTGCGGCGATCGCGTACGCGGCTCTCGCGGTCGCGCTCTCGATCGTCGGTGCACGACGCCAGCCCCGTCCCTGGGTCAGCCTGAGGTCTTGATGAAGCTGATCTCGCCGTCGGTTTCGAGTACTGCCCAGCGGACGTCGGCGAGCTGGGCGATCTGCTGCTTCCGCGCCGCCTCCCTGACCTCCTCGACGGTCAGCCGCTCACGTTTGAGGTTGCGCTCGATCACCTTCCCGTCCTGGACGATGATGACGGGCTCCCCTTCGAGGACCGGCCTCGTGCGGGGGAAGCGGTAGCTGAGCCAGGAGACCGACACCTGGAGGACGGCGATCGTGCCCACCACGAGGACCGCACCCGTGAGCGAGTAGTCGTCCTGCGTCAAGCCCTGCTGAAGCGCGTCGCCGAGCACGATCAGCAGGATCAGGTCGAAGGGTTGAAGGGAACTGAGCTCGCGCTTGCCGATGATGCGGGTCAGCAGGAGCATGAAGGCAAAGACGAAGACGGCCCGGAGAACGAGATCCATGGCTAGGGGAAGACCGTGATCGTCCGGTGGAGCCGCGCGATGACCTGGTCACCGTCGGCGAGCTCGACGTTCTGCGGGCGATGCCACGCGACGTTCGTCGGGTTGACCTGGAACTGCAGGAAGAGGATCGACGAGTGCCCGGCCGCGATGTGGCCGAGGTCAAAAGCGAGACGGCCGTCGTCGCTGCTCTCGGAGACGGGAGAGGGCTCGACGGTGTTCATGCTCATCCCTTCCCCCCAGCCCGGGTCGAGCTTGAGGATCGCCTGCTTCAGGTCGCGCTTGGCCGTGATGTGGAAGCGGGCTTCCATGAAGTCGCCGCCCCGGATGGCGGTCGGGGCATAGACCGAGATCGTCGCCGCTGGTACGTCTGCGCGGACAGTCGAGGGACGCTGGCCGAAGACGTTTGCCAGTCCCAGCGCGGCGACGACGGCGATCAGCGCGAGGAAGGCTCGGCGAACCCAGATCCCCCCGCGCCGCACGCCTTCCAGGTCGCGGTTGCGCTTGAGGACAAGACCGTCCGGAACGTCAGCCATATCCGCCCGTTTTCTCCAGAGAGACCGCTTCTATGCCTGTGTCAGCCGCGTATGCTCGCCGTGTGGGAGAGCGGCTGCGCACACTCGAGCTGCCCGAGGGGCGCACGCTCGCGTACGCGACGTGGGGCGACCCGGACGGTTTTCCGGTCCTGAGCCTGCACGGCACGCCGGGGTGTCGCTTCAGCCGGTGGCCGACGGAAGAGGTCTATGCGAACGCCGGCGCGTACTGGGTGACTCACGACCGCGCCGGCTACGGCAGGTCGGATCGCCACCACGGGCGCAACGTGGCCGACGAGGCTGCCGATGTGGCGGCGCTCGCCGACGAGCTGGGCTTCGACCGCTTCGGCGTGTCGGGCGGTTCCGGCGGGGGTCCACACGTGCTCGCGTGCGCCGCGCTCCTTCCCGAGCGAGTGGTCCGCGCGATCTGCATCGTCGGAGTCGCGCCGCTCGGCGCCGCCGGTCTCTCGGAGGCGCAGTGGCTCGACGGGATGGACCCCGAGAACGTCAAGGAGTTTCGCTGGGCTCAGGCCGGCGAGGACGTCCTGACGCCCGAGATCGAGGCCGAGCAGCGGCGGCTGGAGGAACGCGTCGCCGTCGATCCGTCCACGATCCTGGACGACTTCGACCTGAGCGAGTCGGATCGTGCCCAGCTGGCCCGACCGGAGGCCATGCAGGTGATTCGCGAGTCGGCGCTGGAGCAGTGCGCGAACGGCGTCGGCGGCTGGGTCGACGACGATCTCGTCTTCCTGCAGGCGTGGGGATTCGACCTCGCCGCGATCTCGGTGCCGGTGCTGATCCGCTACGGCCTGACCGACGTGCTCGTGCCGCGCACACACGGCGACTGGTTGGCCGCGAACGTCCCGGGCTGCATCGTCGAGGTCGAGGACACGGCCGGCCACATGGGCTCGGATCCCGCGGCGCAGATCGCCGCCGACGTCCGCTGGCTCCGCGACGGAATCGCGCCCGAGACTGCACGCGCGCCGTCGCCGGCCGCGTAGCGGTTCAGCCCAGGTCGATCCGGTAGCGGAGCTCCTTCACGACCTCCCCGAACGCCTCCTCGTCCCTCTCCGCACCGTCGGGTCGCAATCCCGCAGCCTCGTAGAAGCGGCGTGCGCGGCCGTTGTCCGCGTGCACCCAGAGGATAGCCTGCGAGTGACCGGCCACGCGCAGCTGCTCCAGCGCGGAGGCCATCAGCGCCCTCCCGATGCCTTCGCCCCAGCACTCCGGCGCCACGAAGAACCGGTAGATCTCACCGGCCTTCTCCGCTTCGCTCGGCCCGAAGTGGGCGAGCCCGACGATCCCCTCCGCACCCTCGGCGACGAGGGGCAGTCGCTCGCGCCAGAGCGGCACCCGCAGCGCCGGATCGAGCGTCGCCAGTGCGACCGGTGGCCGAAAGTGTGCGAATCCGGCCTGCGCGCTCCGCACCTGTACCGCAGCGATGGCCTCCGCGTCTTCGGGGACAGAGGGGCGCAGACGGAAACCGCCTTCTCTGACGAGCTCGAGAGACGCGCCCATCGTCCGGCCGCCGAACCCGAAGAGCAGACTTCGAGAAGCCGTGTTCGTCTCGTCGACGTCGGTACGAACGTCGCGCGGATCGCGTTCCCGAACGGCCGTCAGGGCCGCGGCGAGTAGCGCACGCGCGACGCCTCTCCGCCGCCAGTCCGGGCGAACGGCGATCAGGCCGAGCCGCGGCCGGTCGGGTCTCATCCACACGCGGGCAATGCCGACGCCGCTCCTGCGCTCGTCGAGTGCCACGAGGTACGTGGCCGGATCGAAGTCGCGCGACTCGTACGTCTCCTCGCGGAATCCCGCAGGGCTCCACTTCCAGCCGTCGGTCCCGGGAACGTCCTGGCGCAGCAGGTCGTCGAGCAGCCGCAGTTGCTCCTCCTCGACCCGATCGGCCGGCACGAACGCGATTCCCGACGGCGTCTCGACCGCCGGGACACTCCACGCGGCCGGATCGGTCGGAAGCTCGAGGACGAGCTCCCTCCTCTGGCTGGCGAAGCCGAGCCCAGCGAGCGCGCGGGCTCTTGCCTCGTCGGCCTCGTCGACCCCCGCATGGGCCCGGCCGGGCGGCAGGTCGTCGTCCGGCTCGCCGAAGACGAAGCATCGCCCGTCGGGCCGTATCCACTGCTTCATCGCACTCTCCTCTTCTCCAGCGCGCTCTCGCGCGCAACGACGACTACGGATGAAGGGGCGTGCGGCTCATGGCGGTCGAGTATGTCAGACCGACCCGTAGACTCGGGGCACCGGGGTGTCGCGCCAGGGCGCGGCTGAGATCACACCCGTCGAACCTGATCCGGGTCATGCCGGCGAAGGGAGGAGCGCTTGGACAGAGCACCAGCCTGGGGCATCACGCCGGTTCCCGCGCGCCTGCGGACGCTCGGAGCCCTCGAGAACGGAATGCTGTGGAGCAGCCTCGGGCTGAGCCTGCTCGTGCTCGTCGCGGGCGCGTTCCTCGTCCCGGGCCTCTCGCTGCCCCAGGCGCTGCTCGCGATCCTCGTCGGCGGACTCTTCGGCAACGTGCTGCTCGGGTTCGCCGCCGGGATCGGGGCGGAAGCCGGCGTGCCCGCCATGGTGCTGCTGCGCGCGCCGCTCGGCCGCGCCGGCTCATACCTCCCGACGGGGCTGAACATCGTCCAGAACCTCGGCTGGACGATCTTCGAGGTGCTCGTCATCGCCACCGCGGCGCAGGCGCTCGTGCACGGACCGCTCTGGGTGTGGAAGCTCGTGGCCGCCGCCGCGGCGACGGCGCTTGCGCTCATCGGACCGGTCGGGTTCGTGCGCGAGTGGGTGAAGCGCTTCGCGCTCTGGGTCGTGCTCGCCTCGCTCGCGTATCTCACGTGGTGGACGCTGCACGACGCGAACCTGGGAGCGCTCTGGTCGCAGCCCGGGAAGGGCGGGCTCAGCTTCTGGCAGGGAGTCGACCTCGTGGTCGCGATGCCGGTCTCGTGGCTCCCGCTCGCCGCCGACTACACGCGCTTCTCGAGGAACGGCCGCGGCGCGTTCTGGGGATCGGCGGTCGGCTACTTCATCCCGAACGTCTGGCTCTACGCGCTCGGCGCGATCCTGCTGCTCTCACGCGACCTCTCGGACGCGCCCTCGGTGATCACCGCGATCGCGGCGGGTGGCGCGGGCGCGGCGATCGCCCTCGTCGCTCTCGGCGTCGACGAGACGAAGGAGCCGTTCGCCAATATCTACTCGGCCGCCGTCTCCGTGCAGAACGTCCTGCCGCGGGTGCCGCAGCGGGTGTTGATCCTCGCCGTCGCGGGAGTCGCCACCGCCGGAACGTTCGTCATCGACCTCGTCCACTACCGGGACTTCCTCTACCTGCTCGGCTCGTTCTTCGTGCCGCTCTTCGGCGTGCTGCTCGCGCAGTGGATCGCCGGCGAGCGCGATCCCTTTGCCGCTCCAAGGTTCCGGCCGGGACAGGTCTTCGCGTGGCTCGCCGGGTTCTGCCTGTACCAGTGGCTCGCGCCGGTCGGGCCGAGCTCGTGGATGCGCCTCGTCGAGCACACCCATCCGGCCCAGGGAGCGATCGGAGGCTCGCTGCCGAGCTTTGCCCTCGCGTTCCTCCTCTCGCTCGGCCTTACGCTTGCGAGTCGTGCGACCGCTCGCCGTGATCGGCCCGTTAACGCGTGACGTCGTGGACGGCGGCGCCGAGCGGATCGGCGGCGGGCCGTGGTACGCGGCACGGGCACTGAGGGCGCTGCAGCAGGAGGCGATCGTGGCGGCGAAGTGCGGAGAGCCGGAGCGGCCCTCGTACCTGCGCCGCCTCGCGGCGCTCGGCCTGCATGCGTCGCTTACGGCGGCCGGCGAGACGACGTCTTTCTCGTTCCGCTACGACGCGGACGGCCGTCGCGAGATGGGAGTCGAGGCGATCGGAGATCCGTGGAGCGAAGGCGACGAGTCGGAGCGCCTGCTGCGGCGCGTGGAGTGGGTTCACGTCGCGCCCGTCCTGCGCGGGGACTTCCCGCCCGAGGCACTCGAGCGAATCGCGCGCCGGAGGCGCGTGCTGCTCGACGGCCATGGGCTCGTGCGTGTGCGCCGGGTCGGCCCGCTCACGCTCGACGGCGACTTCGACCGCGCAGTGCTCCGCCACGTCTCGATCCTCAAGCTCGCCGAGGAGGAGGCGCAGGCGATCCTCGGAGGCGGCGAGCTCGAGGAGCTGCGCGAGCTCGGGGTGCCGGAGATCGTCGTGACGTTCGGCGCGGGAGGCTCGCTCGTCCTCACGCGCGACTCGGCGGTGCGCGTCGCAGCGCGGCCGGCGGGCGGCGAGCCGACCGGCGCGGGCGACGCGTTCTCGGTCGCGTACCTGGGCGCGCGCGCAGGCGGGCACCGGCCGGTCTCCGCCGCGCGGCGCGCAAGCGCGCTCGTTTCCGGCTTACTTAGTAACAGTCTGTTACTAAGTAAGCCAGGTCCATGATCGCGGCGGTCGGAACGGTGGCGGGTGTCTTCCTCGTCGACGTCGAGGCCGAGGA
>DATBAH010000135.1:0-3461 GCA_036271615.1 Gaiellaceae bacterium | reverse complement strand
GCGCCGAGCGTGCCGTTGTCGTCGGTGCGGAAGACGACGTTCAGCTCGGGCACGCGGCCGGCGAGGAACCGTTCGGGCTCGTCGGTCGTGCGGCGGCCGATGAGGGGCAGCTTCGAGACCTCGCGCAGCGAAGGCGCCGAGTCGAGCTTCGCCAGCTCCGAGCGGGCCGAGACGAGCAAGACGTACGGATCCTGCAGCACCTCCGCCCACTCGAATGGCCCTTCCCGAAGCGGAATGTCCGCGAAGGTCAGGTCGAGCTCGCCGTGCTCGAGCAGGCGCAGGAGGTCCTCGGCAGAGCTCTCCTCCCGCACTCGGACGCCGACGAGCGGCCACGCGGCGCGGAAGCGGCGGACGAGAGCGGGGAGGAGACGGGCGCCGACGCTCTGATAGATGCCGACGCGCAGCGTTCCCGCGGCGCCCTCTGCGAGCGCCGCCATGTCGGCGCGTGCGGCGTCGAGTTGCGCAACGATCGCGTCGGCGTGGCCGAGCAGGAGCAGGCCAGCCTCGGTCGGCTCCACGCGGCGCGGGCCGCCGGGGCGCTCGAAGAGCTTCTGCCCGACGATCCGCTCGAGCTGCGCGATCTGCTGGCTGACGGCCGACTGCGTGTAGCCAAGCTCGCGCGCAGCGCCGCCGAACGAACGGTTGCGCGCGACCGCTTCGAGGGCCGCGAAGTGCCGCAGGTCGATGCCAAGCCATTGATCAGCACTCATGATCGGTATGAACGATAACTCAACTTGTGCTGATCGACTCCTATCGGCACCATGGAGCCATGAGGATGAAGATCGCCATCGCGCTCGGGATCGTGTACGTCGTCTGGGGATCGACGTATCTCGCGATCGCCGTCGCCGATCGCAGCTTGCCGCCGCTGCTCATGCTCGCCGCTCGGTTCGCGCTTGCCGGTGGACTGCTCTACGCCTGGTCGGCATGGCGGGGAGACGTGAAGCGGACGCGGCCGGGCAGGCGCGAGTGGATCGCTGCGGCGGTCGTCGGCGGGCTGTTGCTGTTCGTCGACACGGGCGGCATCGCGTGGGCCGAGCAGCGGGTCGCCTCGGGGCTGACCGCGCTCCTCGTCGCCAGCGTGCCGGTGTTCACGGCGGTCCTCGACCGGACGTTCTTCGGTGTCAGGCTCTCGCTGGGCGCCCTGGCCGGAATCGCGGCCGGCCTGTTCGGAGTCGTGCTGCTCGTCGGGCAGAGCGCGCACGTCGATCCCGTAGGCGCTGCGGTCATCCTCGGTGCCGCACTCGCCTGGGCCGCAGGTTCCGCGTATGCGCGCGTCGCGCCGCTGCCCGAGGCGCCGTTCCTCTCCGCGGCGATGCAGATGCTCTGCGCCGCGGCGTTCCTCGCCGTAGGCGGAGCTGCCATGGGAGAGCTCGGCCGCGTTCATCCAACGGCGATCTCGACCGGCTCGCTCGCGGCGTTCGCCTACCTCGTCGTCTTCGGCTCGATCGTCGCCTTCACTGCGTATGGCTGGCTGCTGCGGACCGGCGCGTCGAGCGTCCTCGTCTCGACCTACGCGTACGTCAACCCCGCCGTGGCCGTCCTGCTCGGATGGGCCTTCGCCGGCGAAGCGATCCGGGGCCGCGAGCTCGCCGCCGGTGCCGTCATCCTCGCCTCGGTCGGGATGCTCCTCCTGGCCCGCGAGCAGCGCGAGAAGGCGGAACCGCTGCCCGAGACGGTCGAGCCGTACCTGCGGCGCAAGGAGGCCCAGGAAGGGGTTCCGTTGTCCGTTCCCCGCCTGGCCGACCTTCCCCGGATGGCTCCCTGAGTCGCACCCGGCCGCCGCGCTACGGTGGCGGGATGACCACCTTCGACCTCCGCACGCTTCGGGTCCGCTCCGGCGACCAGGCGCGCGAGCGCGTCGAGATCGAGCTCGAGCCGCTCCTGCTCGCCGGCCAGACGTACGAGCCGCAGCCGAACCCCGTCCAGGGCGAGCTCAGGGTCACGCGCGCGTCGAGCGGCACCGTCCTCGAGCTTCTGTTCGACGTCGCCCTCGCAGGCCCGTGCTTCCGCTGCCTCGCCGACGCCGAGCTGCCTCTCTCCCTGCGCCTGCGCGAGTACCAGGCGACGAAGCCGGAGGGAGACGAAGACCGGACCGAGTACCTGGACGACAACCGGCTCGACCTCTCGGCCTGGGCGCGCGACGCCATCGCGCTGGCGCTGCCGGACCAGATCCTGTGCCGCGACGACTGCGCCGGGCTCTGCCCCGTGTGCGGCAAGGACCTCAACGCCGAGCCGCACGAGCATGTGGAGGAGCGAATCGACCCGCGCTGGGCGAAGCTCAGCGAGTTGAAGCAGGAGTAATCACGAACGGCGTCGTCGTCGTGATCGGGACGAAGCCGAGGCGCTCGAGGATCGGGCGGCTCGTCGGCAGCGCGTCGCTGTACAACCAGCGGTAGCCGCGCTCGCGTGCCAGTTCGGCGCGCTTGGCCACCGTCGCGCGATAGAGCCCTCGCCCGCGGAACTCGGGCAGCGTGAAGCCGCCGTAGAGCCCGGCGAAGTCGACGCCGTCATCCAGGTCGACACGCCCGCCCGAGACCGCCTTCCCGTCGACGACCGCGACCACCGCAACCGCGTTCTCCGGGAGGTCGATGAGCCGACCGAAGACGTTCGCGGCCAGCTCCACGAACTCGGCCGTCACGACGCGCAGCTCGACGTCGTCGGGCGGTGGCGGGATCGCGGCGGCCTCGGCGACGACCACCGTCTCCTCGTCCTCCGGCTCCAGCCCGGCTTCGAGTAGGCGCTCGCGGAGCTCGGGGCCGTCGTGGGAGTAGTACTTCCACTCGACGTGCCCGGGCAGCTCGCGCATCCGCGCCACGAGCGGCTCGACCTCGCCGTCGTCGGGCGGCCAGAGCACGGCGCTCCAGCTCTTGCCGACGAAGAGACCGTCCGGCGCGGCCCGCCGCCGGATCTGCTCGTCGAAGAGCCGGAGGATCCCGGTCGTCTCCACCGGCTCAGGCTATAGTGGCCCGCTGCGATGGCCGTCCCGAAACGGAAAACCTCCAAGTCGCGCCGCGACAAGCGCCGCGCGACACACGCGATCAGCGCGCCGAAGGTCAACGTCTGTCCGAATTGCGGCCAGCCGAAGCGCCCGCACCGCGTCTGTCCGACCTGCGGCACCTACAAGGGCCGCGAGGTCGAGCCGCTCCGCGCCCACGCTCCGTAGAGTCCGACTTCATGGCACGGATAGCCGTCGACGCCATGGGCGGCGATCGAGGCCCGGAAGCGGTCGTCGAGGGTGCGCTCGCCGCGCTTGCCGACGGGATCGATCCCGTCGTCTTCGGCTCGGCCGAGCTCGACACCGGCGGACTCGAGCTCGTCCCGACCACGCAGGTCGTCGGGATGGACGAGAGGCCGGCCGACGCGTTCCGCACGAAGGCCGACAGCTCGCTCGTCCGCGCCGTCAGGGCCGTCGCCGACGGAGAGGCCGACGCGGTCGTGTCTGCCGGCAACACCGGAGCGAT
>DATBAH010000134.1:0-6878 GCA_036271615.1 Gaiellaceae bacterium | reverse complement strand
CGCGCCGCCCCGCGGCCGGATCCGTCTTCGCGAACACCACCGCCCACTCCGCCTGGCCGGCGTTCGTGATGAACGTCTTCGAGCCGTTGAGGACGTACTCGTCTCCGTCGCGCACGGCGGTCGAGCGCAGCGCCGCGACGTCGGAACCGGCGGCGGGCTCCGAGAGGGCGAACGAGCAGAGGATCGGCTGCTCGATCAGCGGCGGCAGCCACCGCGCCTTCTGCTCCGGCGAGCCGAAGATGATGAGCGGCCCGGCGCCGAGGCCGTTCGCGGTGATCGAGGTGCCGATGCCCGAGCAGCCCCAGTAGAGCTCCTCGCCGATGAGCAGGCCGTCGAACGCCGAGAGGCCGAGGCCGCCGTACTCGGTCGGCACGTGAAGGTTCATCAGGCCGAGCTCGTGCGCGTGCGCGATCAGGTCCGCGGGATGCCGCATCTCGGCGTCGAACTCCGCCTCGTGCGGCCGGATCTCGCGCTCGGCGAAGTCGCGCGCGAGCCGGCGCAGCTCCTTCTGCTCCTCCGTCAACGCGAAGGAGACGCCTGTCGCCGCTCTTTCGTCGATCGCCGCCATCGAGCCCTCCTGCGTGCTTGACTGACTAGTCAGTCAAACGATAGCTCGGTTCCGCCGTCCCGCATAGATCCGTACGATGCGAGGGTGGCGACGACCGCGAAGAAGACGGAGCTCGACCCGAGCGACTTCCTCGCGCTCGACGTCCTTCTCTCCGACGAGGAGCGCGCGATCCGCGACACGGTGCGGCAGTTCGTCTCGGACCAGATCAAGCCGTACGTCGGCGAGTGGTTCGAGCGCGGCGAGCTGCCGCTGGAGCTGATCCCGGAGCTGGCGCGGCTGGGCCTCTTCGGAATGCACCTCGAGGGCTACGGCCTGCCGGAGGCGAGCTCGGTGATGTACGGGCTCGTCTGCCAGGAGCTCGAAGCGGGCGACGCCGGCATCCGCAGCCTCGTCTCGGTGCAGGGCTCGCTCTCGATGTACGCGATCTGGAGGTGGGGATCCGAGGAGCAGAAGCAGCAATGGCTGCCGCCGATGCATGCGGGCGAGAAGATCGGGTGCTTCGGGCTGACCGAGCCCGACGCCGGCTCCGACCCCGGCTCGATGCGGACGACGGCGAAGCGCGACGGCTCGGACTGGATTCTCAACGGCTCGAAGATGTGGATCACGAACGGATCGATCGCGGACGTCGCGGTCGTCTGGGCGCGCACCGAAGGCGGTGAGATCAACGGCTTCCTGGTCGAGAAGGACATGCCCGGATTCGAAGCGCCGCTCATGCATCACAAGATGTCGCTGCGGGCCTCGGTCACCTCGGAGCTGGTCCTGCGCGACGTGCGCGTGCCCGAGGAGAACCGCTTCCCGGAGATCTCGACCCTGCGCGGGCCGCTCTCGTGCCTCAACGAGGCGCGCTTCGGGATCGTGTTCGGCGTCGTGGGGTCGGCACGCACCTGCCTCGAGACCGCTCTCGACTACTCGAAGGAGCGGATCGTCTTCGACAAGCCGATCGCCGGCTACCAGCTGACGCAGCAGAAGCTCGCGGAGATGGCGCTCGAAGTGAACCGCGGCGGCCTCGTCGCTCTCCACCTCGGACGGATGAAGGACGAGGGGACGCTGCGCCCCGAGCACGTCTCGATGGGGAAGATGGGCAACGTCCGCGGCGCGCTCGAGGTGGCCCGCACCGCGCGCTCGATCCTGGGCGGCAACGGAATCACGCTCGAGTACCCCGTCATCCGCCACATGAACAACCTCGAGACCGTCCTCACCTACGAGGGCACGCACGAGGTGCACACGCTCTCGGTCGGCAAGGCGCTGACCGGCGAGAATGCGTTCAGGTCATGAAGCTCTCGGACCGCATCAGGCGCTGGTGGTCACCCGCGAAGTGGCGGGACGAGCATCCCGAGGTGACCGAAGGGGGCGAAGGCCATCCGCTGTCGGAAGAGGAGCGGGCCGAGGACCGGCGGATGACGAGCGACGTCCGGGTTCCCGAGACGAAGACTGACTACTCCGACGAGGAGTAGCCGCTCTCGCCGTCCCAGTAGTCGACCTCGTCCGCGACGCGGAAGACGTGGCCGGCCGCCGCGACCTTGCCGCTGTCGGGGTACACGCACGAGCCCTTCCTGAGGGTGGAGAAGATCGCGACGCGGGCCGGGCTCTCGCTGCGGTTGTAGAGCGTGTGGGCCCCTGCCTCGCCCTCGGCGAAGCCCACGATGTCGCCGGCGCGCAACTCGCGCTCTCCCTCCGGTGTCCGGAGCACGGGCGTCCCGCCGACGACGATCAGCCACTCCTCGTTGTTCCAGTGGTAGTGGTAGGGCCAGAGCTGCTCGCCGGGATCGAACTCGTAGAGCGCTCCGCCGATCAGCTCGCCGCCGAGCGGCTTGCGGATCGAGGCGCCGCGGAAGCGGAAGCCCGGCTGGTCGCCGTGCGGTGGCAGCTCGGCGTCGTGGAGGTTCACCGGACGTCCACCCGGCCACGGAGCGTCTCGACGTCCGGGTTCGTGAAGCCTGCGATCACCCCGACCCTGTCCTCATCCGGATAAACCGCCACCTCCGGGTCGGAGACCGTGGAGAAGAAGACGACCCTGGCAGGCTCGTCGGTGTCGTTGCGCAACCCGTGCGTTCCTGCGGGGCCGCGGACGAAGTACGCGACGTCCCACGGCTGGAGCGCGCGCTCGCCCTCGGGCGTGCGCAGCGTCGGCCTGCCGGCGATCACGACGCAGCACTCCTCCTCACCCATCTGCCAGTGGTACGGCGAGGACTGGCCGGGCGCGAGCTCGTACAGAGTCCCTCCCCAGACCTTCGCGCCGAAGTCGTCGCCGAACCGGCGCGGCTCGTCGTCGAAGAGGTTCAGAAGCCGATCCCGTCGCTCGCCGGCAGCGGGCTCTGCGGCAGGCCCGCGCGCGGCTCGCCCTCGTTGTACGCCGACGGCGCGACGTCGTTCGGGCCCTCGGGGTAGAAGACGCCCGCGAGCCGCTGGATCTGCAGACGCCCCCGCCCGAGCTCGAACTGGCCGCCGCCGTACATCCGGATCCCGCGCTCCTCACACGCTTCGATCGTCTCGAGCAGGCCACGCACCGTCCCGAAGCGGGACGGCTTGACGTTCAGCCAGTGCGGCTCGAGCGGCAGCCCGTCGAGGTCGGCGAGCGAGTGGATCGGGGCGTCGAAGCTCAACCGATCCTCCGCGCCGGCCAGTGCCTCGCGGCAGCCGTCCTCGAGCCACGCATCCTCGATGACCACGTCCGGCAGCTCCTCGGCGACCGCGCGGTAGAGCTCGGGATCGGGCGCGAGATCGACCACCGTGCCGCTGTAGTACGCCTTCAGATCGACGACGCGAACGCGGTCGAGCTCCCGCAGGCGGCCGAGCAGCGGCCGGTCCCAATCCTTCTCGGCGTCGAGCTTGAACTCGAGACCGGGCGCGAATTCGAGCCAGCGCTCCGGCGCGGCACGGGTCGAGACGACGAAGCGGACCGGCAGCTCCTGGCGCCCGAGCGCTTCGCCAAGACCGAGCTCGTTCTGCCTGAGCGCGAGGTCGAGCACAGCGCTCTCGAATGCCCAGCGCCGGTAGCCCTCGGCGAGCGCAGCCTCCTCGTCGAGCCGGTGAGAGAGATCCTCGAAGGTCCAGGTCCCGGCCAGCATGAGGTCGGCGGGAACGCCGTCGTGCAGCTCGTTCTCGTAGGTGACGTCCTCCCCCTCGCCCGTGGCGCCGTCTCCCTCGACGACGACCGTGGTCGTCACGCGGTTCCAACCGGAGGGCGTCGCCGACTCACGCCGCTCGAGCGAGTAGCCGTCGATCTTGACCGTCAGTCCCGCCACGGAGTCCCACAGCGCCATACTGCGAGCATATGAGCCGGAGCCTCCTGACCAGCGCAGTGGCGGCTCTCGCTCTCGCTGCGCCCGCCGCGGCGGAACTGCCGCAGGCGGGGGTGCTCGTGCCGGGACGCTCGCTCGGAGGGATCAGGCTCGGGGAGTCTCCGCGCGCCGTGCGGGCCGCGCTCGGCACGTTCTTCGGGAACTGCCGCGACTGTGCCCGGAAGACCTGGTATTTCACGTACAAGCCGTTCGACCGGCACGGCCTCGCGGTGGAGTTCACGCGCGGACGCGTCTCCGGCGTCTACACGCTGTGGCGGCCGGCGGGCTGGCACGCGCCGCACAGGCTCGGCTTCGGCTCGTCGGTGCTCGCCGTGCACCGGCTCACCGGCGCAGGTCGGACGGTCGTGTGCCGCGGCTACGAGGCGCTGGTCCGCGACTCCGCCCACGCGCGCACGGCCTACTACCTGGACGCCGGCAAGCTCTGGGGATTCGGCCTCTTCCAGCGCGGCAGCTCGCCCTGCAGATGAGCATCGAGCTCGAGGACGTCGAGCGGGCCGCGCAACGACTCGCGGGCGTCGCCCACCGCACGCCGGTGTTCACCTCGCGCACGCTCGACGAGCGGACCGGCGCGCACGCCCACGTCAAGGCGGAATGCTTCCAGCGCGGCGGAGCCTTCAAGTTCCGCGGCGCGTTCAACCAGATCTCCTCCCTCGACGAGGAAGCGCTCGGGCGCGGCGTGCTCGCCTACTCCTCCGGCAACCACGCGCAGGCCGTCGCCATCGCCGCCGCACTGCTCGGATCGCACGCGACGATCGTCATGCCGGAGGACGCGCCGGCCGCGAAGCTCGACGCGACACGCGGCTACGGCGCCGAAGTCGTGCCGTACGACCGCTGGACGGAGAGCCGCGAGGAGATCGGAGCACGGCTGGCGGCCGAGCGCGGGCTCGAGCTCGTGAAGCCGTACGACGACCCGCGCGTCATGGCGGGCCAGGGCACCGTCGCGCTCGAGCTGCTCGAAGAGGCGCCGGAGCTGGACGTACTCCTCGTGCCGGTGAGCGGCGGCGGCCTCATCGCGGGGTGCGCAACCGCCGCGAAGGCGCTGCGCCCGGGAATCCGCGTCGTCGGGGTCGAGCCGGAGGCCGGCGACGACACACGGCGCTCGCTCGCCGCCGGCGAGCGGGTTCGGATCGACGTGCCGCCCACGATCGCGGACGGGCTGCAGGCGACCGAGCCCGGCGAGCTGACGTTCGAGGTGAACCGCCGGCTCGTGGACGAGATCGTCACCGTGACCGACGACGAGATCGTCGGCGCGATCGGCTTTCTCTTCGACCGCCTGAAGCTCGTCGCGGAGCCGAGCGGCGCCGTGGGCGTCGCCGCTCTGCTGAACGGGAAGCTCGACGCGCGCGAGCGCTCGGTCGGTGTCGTCCTCTCGGGCGGCAACGTCGGCGCCGCCCGGTTCGCCGAGCTCGTGTCTAGGGCCCCTGCAGGCCGACCAGGATGACCTCGGTCAGCGTCTGCTCGGCCGCAGCGACGTCGTCTTCCCCGGCGGGGAGGCGGCCGAGAACCCAGCCCGTGAGCAGCTCGTCGATCGAGCCGTAGACGACCGTCGCCGCGAAGACCGGGTCGATGTCCCTGCGGAACTCGCCGCTCTCGATGCCGCGCGCGATCACCCGCTGGATCGCCTCGATCGGAAGCGTGAGCTCGCCGATCCGCTCGGCGAGCTCCGGGCTGCGGCCGAACTCCTGGACCACGACGCGGACGACATCCGGCAGATGGAGCCAGGTGCGCAGGACGATCGCCGCGATGTGGCGAAGCTTGTCGGCGGCCGGCTCGTCCGTCTCCTCCACGCTCTCGATCCTGGCGACGAGGACGTTCCAGTTCTCGTGGAAGACCGCCTCGAGCACCTGGTCCTTCGAGCGGAAGTAGTGATAGAGGAGCCCGTGAGCGACCCCCGCCTCCTCGGCGATGTCGCCGACGCGGCTCGCATGGAACCCCTTGCGCGCAAACACGCGCACAGCCGCGTCGAGGAGCTGCCGCCGTTTGTCCTCTACAGCCTGGGTGCGTTCCGCCAAGGCGGCAGAAGCCTACTCCGGCTTCTGCCCGTCTGCCGCCGGCGGAGGCGCCGGCGCGAGATCCTTGATCGTGCCCGCGACCCGCCCGACCACCTGCTGCAGCTCGCTCGGGATGATCCAGACCTTGTTCGACTCGCCCTGCGCGATCAGCGGCAGGGTCTGCAGGTACTGATAGGCGAGCAGCTCGGCGTCCGGCTTCCCCTCGTGGATGGCCGCGAAGACGGTCTCGATCGCCTTCGACTGACCCTCGGAGCGGAGCACGGCCGCCTGCTTCTCTCCCTCGGCCTGGAGGATCGCCGCCTGCTTCTGGCCCTCGGCCTGGAGGATCTGCGACTGCCGCGCGCCCTCCGCCTGCAGGATCGCTGCGCGCTTGTCGCGGTCGGCGCGCATCTGCTTCTCCATCGAGTCCTGGATCGACGCCGGCGGGTCGATCGCCTTCAGCTCGACGCGATTCACGCGGATGCCCCATTTGCCCGTCGCGTCGTCGAGCACGCCGCGCAGCTGGCCGTTGATCTCGTCGCGCGAGGTGAGCGTCTTCTCGAGCGCCATGCCGCCGATCACGTTCCGGAGCGTCGTGACCGTGAGCTGCTCGATCGCCTGGATGTAGTTCGCGATCTCGTACGACACCGCCTTTGCATCGTTGATCTGGAAGTAGATGACCGAGTCGATGCTCACGACGAGGTTGTCCTCCGTGATCACCGGCTGCGGCGGGAACGAGACGACCTGCTCACGCATGTCGAGCAGCGGGCGCAGCCGGTCGACGAACGGCACGACCACGTTCAAGCCGGCACCCAACGTCTTGTGGTAACGCCCGAACCGCTCGACGATCCCGGCGCGCGCCTGCGGCACGATCCGCACGGTCCGTGCGAACAGGATCAGCAGGAAGACGATGATGACCCCGAGTGCGATGTCCAGTCCGAGCATGTTCCCTCACTCCATAACCAGCGCCGTGGCGCCTTTGATATCCACGATCTCGACACGGGTGTCGGGCTTTAT
>DATBAH010000133.1:0-5756 GCA_036271615.1 Gaiellaceae bacterium | reverse complement strand
AGCGTCGCCGGCGAAGCCGACGACGCCCGGCCGGCAGACCCGGCGCCTACGGCACCGCCGGCGGTCGAGCCGGGCGAGGGCGCGGCCTCGGCGACCTCGTGCACGACGCGCCACAGCCGTCGCAGGAAGCGGACGATGCCCTCGATCCCGGAGTCCGTCCACTCCATGTCCTGGTCGGCAGGCCCCATGACGAGGATGTAGAGCCGCACCGCGTCGGCGCCGTACTCGTTCACCACCGCGTCCGGCCCCTCGACGTTCCCCTTCGTCTTCGACATCTTCGTCCCACCGAGCGTCACCCAGCCCTGGTGGAACATGCGCGCGAAGGGCTCGCGGAAGCCGACCATCCCCCAGTCGTTCATGGCCTTGACGAAGAAGCGCGAGTAGAGAAGGTGGCCGGTCGAGTGGTCGATCCCGCCGATGTACTGGGAGACCGGCAGCCAGTAGTCGACGACGAAGCGGTCGAACGGCGCCTCGTCGTTGTGCGAGTCGATGTAGCGCAGGAAGTACCAGGACGAGTCGACGAACGTGTCCATCGTGTCGGGATCGCGCCGCGCCGGGCCGCCGCACTGCGGGCAGTCGACGTTCATGTACTCCTCGTTGGCGGCGAGCGGCGGCTTCCCCCTCGGGGCGTAGTCCTCGATGTCCGGCAGGATCACCGGCAGGTCCTCCTCCGGGACCGGGACGACGCCGCACGCGTCGCAATAGATGAACGGGATCGGGCAGCCCCAGTAGCGCTGCCTCGACACGCTCCAGTCGCGCAGCCGGTAGTGGACGGTCGCCTTGCCTCGGCCGTCCGCCTCCAGCGCGCCCACGATCGCCTGACCTCCCTCGGCTGCAGGGAGGCCGTCGAAGCGCCCGGAGTTGACGAGCTTCCCGTCGTCATCGATCACGATCTTCGTCGGGAGAGAAAACGTCTCGGCGAACTCGCGGTCGCGCTCGTCGTGCGCGGGGACGGCCATGATCGCGCCGGTGCCGTAGTCCATCAGGACGTAGTCGGCGACCCAGATCGGCAGCTTCTCGCCGTTGATCGGGTTGATCGCGTGCATCCCGGTGAAGACGCCGGTCTTCTCCGTCTCGGCCGCGCGCTCCTCGACCGGGCGGGCGCCGGCGTGCTTCGCGTACTCCTTCGCCTCCTCGCTCGCGTACGCCTCGACGAACGGATGCTCGGGCGCGACGACGAAGAACGTCGCACCGTAGAGCGTGTCCGCTCGGGTCGTGAAGACCGCGACGTCCTCGCCGATCTCCTCGACGCGGAAGAGGATCTCGGCGCCCTCCGAGCGGCCGATCCAGTTCCGCTGGATCGTCTTCGTCCGTTCCGGCCACTCGGCGCCCGGATACTCGAGCAGCTCGTCGGCGTACGCGGTGGTCTTGAAGAACCACTGGGTCATGTTCCGCAGCTCGACCTCGGCGCCGCACCGCTCGCAGCGCCCGTCGACGATGTACTCGTTGGCGATCACCGTCTGATCGTTGGGGCACCAGTTGACCGGCCCCTCCTTGCGATAGCCGAGGCCGTGCTTCACGAACTGCTGGAAGAGCCACTGCGTCCAGCGGTAGAAGGTCGGCTGGTGCGCCGCGACCTCCCGCTCCCAGTCGATCGCCCAGCCGAGCCGCTTCATCTGGGCGCGCATCGTCTCGATGTTCCGCTCGATCGTCTCGCGCGGATGGCGCCCCTCGCGGATCGCGGCGTTCTCGGCCGGGAGGCCGAATGCGTCCCAGCCCATCGGCCGCACGACGTGCCAACCGCTGCGGCGGCGGACGTGCGTCTGGACGTCTCCCATCGTGTAGTTGAGGACGTGGCCCATGTGGAGGCTCGGCCCCGACGGGTACGGCAGCATCTCGAGCTGGTACCAGTGGTTGTCGGGCGTCGGGGCGCCGGGTACCGGGTTCGGGACGTTGAAAGCCCGCTCGTCCTCCCAGACGCGCTGCCACTTCGGCTCGATCTCGTGGGGCTCGTATCTCGGTGTCATCGAAAAACGCCTTCTGAAACGAAAAAACCTCTCCGAAGAGAGGCCGTAGGGAGGCTGGCGCGGACTCGCCGCGCGTGTCTCCCTGAACTAGGTAAGAAGCAGCTCCTGCATTGGGATCCCGATACTAGCAAGGTGCTCGAGCTCCTTCCCGAAACCGCGCTGGTCTCCGACGGCGAGCTGACGCTCGGCGGGGTGCGCGCGAGCGACCTCGCCGAGGAATACGGGACGCCGCTCCTCGTCTACTGCGCGCGCACGATCCGCTCGCAGGTGAGCGCGTATCGCGAGGCAGCGCCGGGCGCGCTCGTCGTCTACGGGACGAAGGCGTTCGCGAACGTCGCGCTGCTGCGCGTGCTGGCCGAGGAGGGAGTCGGCGCCGACGTCTCGACGCTCGGCGAGCTCGCGTTCGCGCGCGCCGCGGGAATCCCGGGGGAGCGGCTCGTCTTCCACGGCAACAACAAGTCGCCGGAGGAGCTCAGCGCTGCTGCGGAAGCCGGAGCGCTCGCCGTCCTCGATGCACCCGGCGAGGCCGAGGTCGCCGGGGCCGCCGGCGTGCGACGCGTGCTCGTGCGTCTGACGCCGGGCGTCGAGGCAGTCACCCACCGCTCGATCCGGACCGCGCACGAGGAGTCGAAGTTCGGACTGGCTCCCGACGCCGCCGAGCGCGAGATCGAGCACGCGCGCGCCCTCGGCCTCGAGGTCGAGGGCGTCCACGTCCATGTCGGCTCTCAGCTGGCGCGGACGGACGAGAGCGTGCTCGCACTCGAGCGCGTGCTCACGTTCCTCGAGCGGCTCGACTGGACGCCGCGCATCCTCGACCTCGGCGGCGGGCTCGGCGTCCGCCACAATCGCCACGAGCAGCTGCCATCGGTCGCCGAGTTCGTCCGCCCGCTCGTCGAGCGGGTGCCCGAAGGCGTGTCCCTGATTCTCGAGCCGGGCCGCTCGCTCGTCGGCCGCGCCGGCGTGACGCTCTACCGCGTCGGCTCCGTCAAGGAGTCGGGCGGGGTGACGTACGCGGCCATCGACGGCGGGATGTCGGACAACCCGCGACCCCAGCTCTACGGCGCCCGCTACGAGGCGCTGCTCGCGAACCGGGCGGACGAGCTGCCGAGCGGCGTCTACCGGATCGCCGGCAAGCACTGCGAGTCGGGCGACGTCCTGATCGAGGCTGCGGAGCTGCCGGAGCCGCGGCCGGGCGACGTGCTCGCGGTGCCGGCCACGGGCGCCTACACGCTCGCGCTCGGCTCGACATACAACGGCGTCCCGCGGCCGGCCGTCGTGCTCGTAGCGGCCGGCGAGGCGCGTCTCATCCGCCGCCGGGAAACGGTCGAGGACCTGCTGCGGTTCGAGCCCTGAGTCTCAGTGAGCTCGTCGATCCCTCGCTTTCTCACACACGGTCCTAGGCCGACCCAGGGTCGCTACGCTCAACGCAAGATGAGCCGTCGACTCGCCGCAGTGCCCGGCGTTCTCCTGATCGCGATCGCCGCGGCGATGTGGGGCACGGACCCGATCATCCGCAAGACGATGAGCGGGACGACCTCGGCGACGACGATCGTCTTCGGCGAGCACGTGATCCTCGTCGCGCTCACGCTGCCGCTTCTGTATCCCGCCCTGCGGGCCGTCTTCCGCGCCGGCTGGCGCTACGTCCTCGCCGCCGTCGTCATCGGAGCCGGCGCGTCCGCCCTCGCCACGATCCTCTTCACCGACGCGCTGATCGGCCACTCGGACTTCATCACGCCCGTCGTGATCCAGAAGATTCAGCCGCTCGTCGCCGTCGGCGCCGCGGCGCTGCTGCTCGCCGAGCGGCCGCGGCCGGGCTTCTGGTGGTTCTTCATCCCGGCGCTCGCCGGCTTCTGGCTCGTCAACCAGCCGAATCCACTCGACCCGTCGGCGCAGGGGCTCGTCGTGATCGTCGAGGCGACTGCCGCCGCTGTGCTCTGGGCGCTCGGGACGGTGCTCGGGCGCTACATGTCCCGCGAGCTCGAGTTCCAGCACATCCTGAGCCTGCGCTTCTTCTTCGGGCTGATCGCGAGCGCGATTGCGCTGCCGATCATGGGCGCGAGCGCCTACTCCAACGCGCACGACAGCGTGCTCATCCTCTACCTCGCGCTCGTCACCGGGCTCTTCGCGCTGACGCTCTACTACTACGGGCTGCAGCGCACACCGGCCCTCCTGTCCTCGCTCGCGGAGCTCACGTACCCGGCCGTCGCGGTGATCGCGGGCATCTACGCCTACGACCAGCACCTGGGCTGGTCGCAGTGGCTCGGCGTCGCCCTGATCCTCGGAGCCGTGACGCTGCTGCCGGTGCGGCGGAGGCAGATCGTCTCCGAGGCGCCGAGCAAGCAGCAGAGCGAGCTTCGTCCGGCCGCGGCGTCGGCGTAAGCTCCCGCGGTGGACCTCCGGGACACGAAGGAGGAGGCGCAGTTTCGGGCGGAGCTGCGCGCGTGGGTCGACGCGTCCCTCCCCGCGGACAAGCGCGGCGGCCGCGGCGGCGCCCAGCGGTTCGAGGATCCCTTCATGCGCGAGTGGAGCCGCAAGCTGTACGAGGCCGGCTACGCAGGACTGACCTGGCCGAAGGAGTACGGCGGCGCGGGAGCCCCCAACAGCTTCCAGGCGATCCTCTACGAAGAGCTCGCCGCGGTGCAGGCTCCCACGCACATCGGCGTGATCGGCCTCAGCATGGCGGGGCCCACCATCATCGCCCACGGGACGGAGGAGCAGAAGGCGCGCTACCTCCAGCCGCTCCTCGCGGCCGAGGAGATCTGGTGCCAGGGCTTCTCGGAGCCGGACGCAGGCTCCGACCTCGCTGCCGCGCGCACGAGGGCCGAGCGCCGAGGCGACGTCTACGTCGTGAACGGCCAGAAGGTGTGGTCGTCGTTCGCGCACATGGCGGACTTCTGCATCCTCGTCACGCAGAGCGACCCGGAGGCGCCGCGCTACCGGAACCTCACGTACCTGCTCGTCGACATGCACGCGCCCGGCGTCGAGGTGCGGCCGCTCAGACAGATCACCGGCGAGGCGGAGTTCAACGAGATCTTCTTCAGCGATGTCGAAGTCCCGGTTGAAAACCGCTTAGGCGAGGAGGGCGAGGGCTGGCAGGTGGCGATGACGACGCTCCTGCACGAGCGCGCGACGCTCGGCTTCGCCCTCACCGCGACGCTCGACGCGCTCTTCGGGCGGGTGCTGGAGGAGGCGCGCGAGCGAGAGCCGGACGCACACGTGCGCGGTGAGCTCGCGCGCGAGTGGATCGAGTTGCAGGCGCTCCGCTTCACGACCTACCGCGCCCTCGGCACGTACGAGCGCACGGGCGTCCCCGGCCCCGAAGGCTCCGGCGTAAAGCTGCGCTGGTCGGAGGCAAACCAGCGGCTGACGAAGCTCACGCGTGACCTGCGCGGCCCGGACGGAATCCTCGACGACGGCTGGTGGAATCACCAGCAGCTCCGGAGCCGCGGCAACACGATCGAGGCGGGCACGTCGGAAGTGCTCCGGAACATCATTTCCGAACGCGTTCTAGGACTCCCGAGGTCGCGCTGATGGACTTCGCGCTCTCGGAGGATCAGCTCGAGCTCAAGCAGGCCGCGCGCGCCTGGCTCTCCGACCGCTTTCCGCTCGACCGGGACTACGACGTGCAGGACGACCGCTGGGCGGAGCTCGAGGAGCTCGGCTGGCTCGACGTCGCGGAGGCCGGGCTCGGCTTCGTCGAGGAGGCGCTACTCCTCGAGGAGCTGGGATACGTCTGCTATCCGGGCTTCTACCTCGGACACGTCGCGTCCTTGCCGAGCGACGGCGACG
>DATBAH010000132.1:0-9054 GCA_036271615.1 Gaiellaceae bacterium | reverse complement strand
TTCTTCTTCAACGCGCACAACGACTTCTTCCAGGAGGTGGCGAAGTTCCGTGCGGCGCGAAGGCTGTGGGCGCGGATCATGCGCGAGCGCTTCGGCGCCGAGAACCGCCGCGCGCTCGCCCTTCGCTTCCACGCGCAGACGGGCGGCTCGACGCTCACTGCGCAGCAACCCGAGAACAACGTCGTCCGGGTCGCCATCCAGGCCCTGTCGGCCGTAGCCGGCGGCGCGCAGAGCCTGCACACGAACAGCTACGACGAGGCCCTCGCACTGCCGACCGAGCGTGCAGCCCGGATCGCACTCCGCACCCAGCAGATCATCGCCGCCGAAGCCGGCACGATCGACACGGCCGACCCGCTCGGCGGCTCCTACTACGTCGAGGCGCTGACCGACGAGCTCGAGACGCGCGCGTGGGAGCTGATCGAGCGCGTGCAAGAAGCGGGCGGCGCCGTCGCGGCGGTCGAGTCCGGCTTCGTGCAGGAGGAGATAGACCGGGCCGCGTTCGAGTTCCAGCAGCAGGTCGAGGCCGGTGAGCGCGTCATAGTCGGGGTGAACGCGTTCGAGGAGGAGTCGGGCGAGCGGATCGAGCTGCTCCAGATCGACCCTGCGTCCGAGCAGCGCCAGCTCGAGCGGACCGCGCGCGTTCGCACGGAGCGGAACGCGGAGGACGCGGCCGCGGCGACCGCGGCAGTCCGAGCAGCCGCCCGAGGCGAGGCCAACCTGCTCCCGCCGATGCGCGAGGCGCTGCGGGCGCGCTGCACCGTCGGCGAGATCTGCGAGTCGCTGCGCGAGGAGTGGGGGATGTACGACTCGGTGCGCGGCTGACGCTCAGCCGAGTCCGAGGTGGTTCTCGCCGAACACCGCGCTGCCGCCGAAGTCTGTGCGCGAGAGCGCGTTCACGCGCCGCACGATGCTCGCGCCGGAGGTCCGGCGCGGCACGCCTCCGGCCAACTGCACGGGGACTAGCTGCTAGCCGCCGTCGCTCCACCAGCCCGGCACGATCTCGCCGTCGCTCTCCTCGGCAAGCGGCGCGCCGAAGGCGACCAGCGTGATCCCGTCGTAGCCGGCCTCGAGGTTGCGCATCACTCCGGGGCCGATCCGAAGGATGTCCCACTGCTGCAGGTCGAGCACCTCGTCGTCGAGCTTGATGCGGCCGGAGCCCTCGGCGATCACGTAGATCTCCTCCTGCTCCGAATGCGTGTGACCGAATGGCGTACGAATGCCCGCCGGGAGCTTCTCGACCGCAATGCCTCCGATCGTGCAGCCGAGGTCGCGCTTCGGGAAGCGCACATCCATGCCTTCCGGCATCTGGAACTTCGGGGCGACGTTCTCGACGTCGCCGAGGTTGACGATCGTGTAGTCGCTCATGTCCGGGACGTTACGCGGTCGAGCAGCTCGTCGAGCGACAACGCAGCGCCCTCCGCCCGAAGCTCCGCCGCGCGCTTCGCGCCCAGCGCGGCGAGGACGTAATCCGTGACGCGCTGCTGCGCCTGAGCCTCGTCCGGGCTTGGAATCGCGCCGACTTCGGAGAAGAGCTCGTCGGACGCGCCGAGCAGCGTGGCGGCGCGCATTGCGTCCTCGTCGATCGTCGCGGCCTCGGCGAAGCCGCCCAGACAGTAGGCGATCACCTCGCGGTAGCCGAGCCGTCGCGCGATCGCGAGGCTCTCGCGCAGCGCGTCCAGTCCCTCGGCCACCCGGCCGAGGGCGAGCTCGGACCGGCCGAGATTGTGGAGGTTGACCGCGCTCCCGTCCTCGTCGCCCGCCGCCTGGGAGACCTCGATCGCCTCGGTGTAGCGGCCGACCGCGGTCTCGAACTCGCCGCGCATGTGCGCGATCGTGCCGAGGTTGCCGAGCGACGCCGCGACCCGGCTCGTCTTGCCCTGGGCGCGGAAGAGTGGGACGGCCTCCTCGTACAGAGCGGCGGCGCGGTCGAGATCCAGCTGCGCGATCGCCACGCCGCCGAGCTCCGCCGTGGCGCGGGCGAGCCCGTCCTCGTCGCCAAGCTCGCGGTAGAGATCGAGGCTCTCCTGCAGCAGAGCAGCTGCCAGCTCGTTGTCTCCCTGCCGGAACGGGAAGACCGCGCCGTGCACGAGGGCCAGCGCCCGCACTTCCTTCGGCGCCTTCGCCGTACGCTCGAAGAGCCCGTCGAAGAAGCGCCGCCCCTCGCCGAGGTGACCCTTCAAGGCCCAGTACCACCGCGCCGCGACGGCGAGGCGCACCTCCAGCTCGATCTCTCCCGCCTCCGCCGCCCAGGCGAGAGCCGCGTGCAGGTTGTCGAGGTCCGGGTCGAGCACGCGAAAGAGCGAGTCGTAGGGGTCGGCGCCGGCGTACCACTCGTCGACGCCCTGTTCGACCCGAGCAAGGAGGTCCTCGGCGTGGCGCCGGCGCAGGGTCTCGGCCTCGCCCGACGCCTCGAACAGGTCCCCGGCGTACTCGCGGATCGTCTCGAGCATCGCGAACCGCGGTTCGCCCGTCGGCCGGCGGAGAGGACGGACGAGACTCTCGTCGACGAGCGAGGCCATCGTCTCGAAGACGTCGAGTCCGTTCTCGCCGCACACCGCCTCGGCTACGTCGAGGGTCCAGCCGCCCGCGAAGACGGCGAGCCGCGCGAAGAGCCTCCGCTCGTCCTCGTCGAGGAGGCTGTGACTCCATTCGAGCGTCGCCCGCAGCGTCCGCTGACGCCCGGGCAGGTCCTGCGCGCCTCCGACGAGCAGGTCGAGCGCCCTGTCGAGTCGCCCGCTCATCGTCTCGGGCGGGAGGAGCTTCGAGCGTGCCGCCGCCAGCTCGATCGCCAGCGGTAGGCCGTCGAGCCGCGTGCAGATCTCGGCTACCGCGGCCGCGTTGTCCTCGTCGAGCTGGAACTCGGGGTCGACGGCGCCGGCGCGGGCCGCGAACAGGCGCACGGCGTCGTTCGCCGCAAGCTGCTCGAAGGTCGGGTGAGCCCCGGCCTCCGGGAGCGCCAGCGGCGGGACCGGGTACTCGTGCTCGCCGGCGAGCCGGAGCGGTGTGCGACTCGTCGCCAGCACGAGCAGTCGCGGTGCCGCCGAGAGGAGGCGAGAGACGATCCGCACGTCGGGCACGAGCTGCTCGAGGTTGTCGAGCACGAGCAGCGTGCTTCGGTCGCGAAGGTGCTCGTTGAGCACGTCCTCGACGGCGTCTCCCGTCTCGCCGGCTCCGAGCGCCTGGGCAATCGCAGGGCCGACGAGCGCCGCGTCGTGGACGGCGGCGAGGTCGACGAACACGGCGCCGTCGCGGAGCGACGGACCGAGCTCCCCGGCCGCCGCGATCGAGAGCCGCGTCTTGCCGGCGCCGCCGGGCCCGGTCAGCGTCACCAGACGGACGTCGTCCCGCCGGAGGAGTGCCGAGACCGCCGCAACCTCGAGGCGGCGGCCGACGAGCGGCGTGGGCGGCAGGGGAAGTCGGAGGCCGACCGGAGCAGGCGCAGCGGGAGCCGCGAGCGTGGAGTCGTGGCGCAGGATCCTGCGCTCCAGCTCCTGGAGCTCCGGCCCGGGATCGACGCCCAGCTCCTCGACCAGGAGCTCACGCGCGGCGCGGCACGCGGCAAGCGCGTCGACCTGCCGGCCCGAGCGGTAAAGCGCCAGCGCATGCTGGGCGCGGAAGCGTTCGCGGTACGGCTCGGCCGCGATCAGCCGCTCGAGCTCCGGAACGAGCTCGTCGTGCCGGCCGAGCGCGAGCTCCGCGTCGTGGAGGAGCTCGAGTGCCCGCAACCGCCGCTCCTCGAGCTGTCCCGCCTCGGCCCCGCGGACGGGTTCTCCCGCGAGGTCCGCAAGCGGCGCGCCGGTCCAGAGCGCAAGCGCCCGACCCAGATCCTCGGCTGCATCCGCCGCCCGTCCGGCCGTGAGCGCCGCGGCGGCCGCCTCGACGAGCCGTTCGAACCGGCTGAGGTCGAGCTCAGCCGGGTCGAGCTGCAGCCGGTAGCCCGTTCCGTGCCGCTCGATGCGCTCGGCGCCGAGCGTCCGGCGCAGCCCGTGCACGTAGACCTGGAGCGAAGAGACCGCGGATCGCGGCGGCACGTCGCCCCAGAGCGCGTCGACCAGCCGGTCGCGCGTCACGACCGTGTTCGCGTGCAGAAGCAGCAACGCGAGCAGGGCGCGCTGCTTCGGTGCTCCCAGCGCGACCGGACCCTCGTCTCCGGTGGCCTCGACCGATCCCAGGATGCGGAACTCCATGCTCCCCTGAATCCCTTTCCCAACCACGCCTCAAGCAGAAATTAAGTGCCGCGATCGATGGTGCTCCCGTACCCCGAACCGAAAAGGAGCACCCATGATTCACGCAGGAGACACGATCTACAACCCCGTCACCGGCGAGCGCATCGTCTTCCGGCAGACCTCCCGCGAGACGAACGGACAGGCCGTCGTGATCGAGACGTTCGTGCAGCCGAACGGCTTCGTCGCGGCCGCCCACGTCCATCCGAACCAGGAGGAGCGCTTCGAGATCCTCCGCGGCAGCGTCGGCTTCAAGGTCGGCGGCAAGCAGCTCGTCGCGGGGCCCGGCCGGCGGCTGACGGTGCCTGCTGGGACGTCGCACAAGTTCTGGAACGCCGGCGAGGAGGAGGCCCACTTCGTCTGCGAGGTCCGGCCCGCCCCTCCAGTTCGAGGCGCTGCTCGAGACGATGTTCGCGCTCGCCGTCGACGGCAAGACGAACCGCAAGGGGATGCCGAACCCACTGCGGCTCGCGGTGATCGCGAACGCGCACTTCGACACGGTTCGCCTTCCTTTCCCGCCCGCGCTCGTGCAGCGGATCGGGCTCGCCCTCGGCGCGCCTCTCGGCCGCGTCCTCGGCTACGAGGCCGTCTACGTCCCCGCGCAGCCCCTGCCCACCGCGATCGCCGCGTCGATCTAGAGAGGACAAGGAGACCGACATGACCGACACAGTCACCACTCCGCTCCCCGGCTCCTGGCTCGCGAGCCGGCTGGGCGTCGACCCGCGCGAGATCGAGCAGCTTCGCGAGCGCGGGGAGCTCTTCGCCGTCCGCGGCCAGGACGAATGGCTCTATCCGGCCTGGCAGTTCGGCCCCGGCGGCTCGATTCCGTCCGGCGTCCGGAACGCGGTCAAGGCGGCGCGGGCACTCGGGCTCGACGAGGCTCGGCTCGCGGCCCTGCTGCGCCGCCCGGTCGGCCTCGTCGGCGGCGCTCGGCTCATCGACCTCCTCTTCGAGGGCCGCTCCGACTACGTCCTGGACGCAGTCCGCAACGCCGCAGCGGCGTAGGCGCGCTTCGTCGCACGGGGCCCGCGTACGCTGGCCCCGTGCGCATCCTCCTCGTCTCGCAGATGTACCCGGGGCCGGATGCTCCCGACCTCGGGACCTTCGTCGCGCAGGTCGAGCGGGAGCTGATCGCGCGAGGACACGAGGTCGAGCTGGCCGTCCTCGACACGCGCGCCGGCGGGAAGCTCCGCTATCTGACGCTCGCGAAGAAGACGGCCGCGGCTGCTCGACCGGACGTCGTGTACGCGCACTTCCTCGTCCCGTCCGGCCTGATCGCCGCTCTCGCGGGCGGCGCGCCGCTCGTCGTCACCGCGCACGGGAGGGACGTCCGCAACATCGGCGCGATCCCGGGCGTCGCGGCTGCGACGCGGCTCGTCGTGCGCCGCGCGGTCTCGGTGATCTGCGTCTCCGACTATCTCCGGCGTGAGCTCGAGACGAAGCTGCCCGAGGCCCGCGGAAGGGTCGAGGTCGTCTCGAGCGGCGTCGACCGCGAGCGGTTCGCGGTGGCAGCGGCGCCGCCCGGGCCGCCCGGCTTTCTCTGCGTCGGCGCGCTCGACGAGCGGAAGAACGTCGTCCGGCTCGCCGACGCCTTCGGGCGCCTCGGGGAGGGAACGCTCACGTTCGCCGGGGACGGGCCGCTCCGCTCCGGGCTCGAGGGACGCGAGGGAGTCCGCCTGCTCGGGCGCGTGCCGCACGACGAGATCCCCGGCCTGATCGCCGACTGCCGCGTGCTCGCGCAGCCGAGTCTCGTGGAGCCGCTGGGCCAGGCGCTGCTCGAGGCGATGGCGTGCGGCCGGTCGGTCGTGGCCACGCGGATCGGAGGACCGCCGGAGTTCGTCCCGCCCGAGGCCGGCGTGCTCGTCGACCCGCTCGACGTCGACGACCTCGCCCGCGGGCTCGAGCAGGCCGCCGCGCTGCCGTGCCCGAACGACGCGGCCCGCGAGGCGACGGCGGAGCACGACCTCCACCGGCAGGCGGAGCGCATCGAGGCGATCCTCAGCCGGGCGGCGGCGACCCGCGCTCGAGATCCGCGAGCCTGACCTCGACGAGCGGCCGGATCCGCTCCTCCATCCCGGCCTCCCGCGCGAGGGCGAGCGCCTCCTCCCACGTCTCCCGCACCTTCTTCGGATCGACGCCCTGCTTGAGGCGGTTGTCGCCGGTCACGAGCAATTTCTGGATCCGGTCATGGACGTGCTCTTCCACAAATCGACGCTAACAGCGAGGATGCTTGGATGCGCAAGCGCACCGCGAAGCCGAAGCCGCTCCGCGTCCTGATCGCCGACGACCACCGGCTGTTCGCCGAGGCCCTCGAGGCGATCCTCACCACGGACGAGCGGATCGAGGTCGTGGGTCAGGCCAGCGATGGGGAGGAGGCGGTCGAGCTCGCGAAGACGCTCGACCCGGACATCGTCCTCATGGACGTGAGCATGCCCGTCCTCGACGGCTTCGAGGCCACCCGCGAGATCCGCTCGGGGAGCGAAGACGTCCGCGTCCTCATGCTCACCGGATCGAACTCGCGCGCAGACGTGGACCGCTCGCGGGCGGCCGGCGCTGCCGGCTACGTGACGAAGGACCGCATCGCCTCCGAGCTCGTCGCGACGATCGTCGAAGTGACGCAAAAGTAGGTCGCGGCCACCGAACGGTCGCTACTCTGCGCGCGTGCTCACGTTCTTCGCAGTCACCCAGGTGCTCATCGTCGTCGGCTTGATCTCGACCATCCTCATGCACTCCGGCCGGGACGCCGGCATGGGCGGGATGGGCTTCACGCCGGCCTCGCAGGGCGGCACGCACATCGTCGAGCGGAACCTGTCGCGGGTCACCGTCGTCCTCGCGGTGCTCTTCTTCGCCAACAGCATCGCCCTCTTCCACTACCTGGGCTAGGCCCGCTCGGGCGCTACACTGCGCGGGCTCTCGCGCTGGTGGCGGAATTGGTAGACGCGCTAGGTTGAGGGCCTAGTGGCCTTAACAGGCCGTGGAGGTTCAAGTCCTCTCCAGCGCATTTCCGTGGGCCGCCTCTGGGCGGCCTGTTCTTTGTGGCGCGTTTGACGCCGTCCGGAGGAGTCCGTACCCTGCCGTCGAACACGTGTTCGACCTCTTACCGACCCACGGAGCGTGAGATGCAGACCACAGCCGAGTTGACCGGCCGGCAACGCGAGATCTGGAGCTTCCTCGTCGAGTACGTCGACCGGCACGGCTATCCGCCGACGGTGCGGGAGATCGGCGCGGCCGTCGGTCTCGCTTCGCCATCCACCGTCCACGCGCACCTCGCGAATCTCGAGCGCGCTGGCCTGCTGCACCGAGACCCGACGAAGCCGAGAGCGCTCGAGCTCTTCGGTCGCGAGAAGGCCGCCGAGACGGTGGCGGCCGAGGTGCCGAAGCTCCCGCTGCTCGGCCAGATCGCTGCCGGCGGACCGCTGCTGGCGGATCAGAACATCGAGGACGAGATCGCGGTGCCCGAGACCCTGCGCGGCGACTTCCTCCTGCGCGTCAAGGGCGACTCGATGATCGAGGCCGGGATCCTCGAGGGCGACGTCGTCGTCGTGCGGCGCGCCCAGGACGCGCGCGACGGCGAGATCGTCGTCGCCCTGGCCGGCGACGACGAGTCGGCCGACGAGGCGACGGTCAAGCGCTTCTTCCGCGAGAACGGCCGCATCCGGCTGCAGCCCGAGAACTCCGCGCTCGAACCGATCTACGCCGCGCACGTCGAGATCCTCGGCAAGGTCGTGGGGGTGTTCCGGGAACTGTGAGGCCGCCGACATCACTTCACCGGACGCTCGAGCAGGAGCTCCTCGCCGTGCTGCGCGGCGCGTCCCTCGAGTGCCCGGTCTGCGGCGAGTTCGTCCTCCACGAGGGCGCTCTCGTGCGCTGCCCCGAGTGCGCGATGCGCCTGCATGGGCGGATCGAAGGCGCCGGAACCGGGCTACAATCCGTCCCGCAGGCCGGGTGACCGCGGCGCTTCTTCGGAGGCGTCGAGGAAAGTCCGGACACCGCAGGGCAGGACGCTCCCGAGATCGTTCGACGACACGAGGGAGGCGGCGAAAGCCGACGGAAAGTGGCACAGAAAACAGACCGCCGGTCGCGGATCTCCGGAGTCGCGGCCGGTAAGGGTGAAACGGTGGGGTAAGAGCCCACCAGCGGCCCTGGCGACAGGGTCGGCTCGCCAAACCCCGTCCGGTGCAAGGCGAACAGGCTCCGCCGACGCGACCCGCCGAGGAGCCGGGTAGCCGCAACAGATGGATGGTCACCCTCGACAGAATCCGGCTTACAGGCCTGCTACGGGAAAAGCCCTGGAAACGGGGCTTTTTCTATTGTGGCGTGTCGCGCGGAACTCGTCGTGGTTTCGGTGAGGCAGCCCTTCGGCGGTCTCTCTGGAACCGCTCGGCGCGGGCGCCCGGGTTCGCACCGGCTTCGCTCCGCCCCGCGCGATCGAGGCTAGCAGCGGCGGCGGTTGCGCTCAAGACCGGGTGTCAGGCCGCGACGGGATCGCGGCGCGTGTCGCCAGCGCCGCGGCGGCGTCGTGCAGCTCGTCCTCGGCGACATGGGCGTAGCGGCTGACGGTGGAGAGGTCGGCGTGACCCAGATAGGCGGCGACGAGTCGGGCATCGCCGGTCTGTTGTCGCAGCCAGGTGGCGGCGGTGTGGCGCAGCGTGTGAGCCGTGACGTGCTTCTCGATCACTGCTCGCTCGGCGGCGCGGCGGATGATGCCGGCGAGGATCGTCGGCTGCAGCCGCTTGCCCCCGAGGCCGCAGAAGACTGGTGCGTCCGCCGCCGCGCCCCGTTCGGTGCGGAGGAGAGCGAGCTCGCGGGCGAGCGATGGTGCGAGTGGCTG
>DATBAH010000131.1:0-14769 GCA_036271615.1 Gaiellaceae bacterium | reverse complement strand
GTTTCGAGCCTCACGTGCGTCGAGGCGGCGGCGTAACGGCACGTTACGACGCCGCGGACCAGCGGGCGCGCACGCCTCCTAGGCTTGCGCGCCCGCGACGGAACAGACGCTCGAGCTTCCGCGGCCCAAGCAAAGCCCTACTGCACGGAGCCGGCGGGAGACCGCGCTCTCCCGCTGGCGGAGTTCCTCAGCCTCCGGGCGAAGAGCGCTCTTGGCCCGGCTAGAGAATCGCCCCCTCCAGCCGCAGCAGCCATTCCTTGCGGTCGAGGCCGCCGCCGTAGCCGGTGAGGCTGCCGTTCGCGCCCACCACGCGGTGGCATGGGAGGACGATCGGGAGCGGGTTCCGGTTCATGACGGTGCCGACGGCCCGCGCGGCGCGCGGGGCGCCGACCTGGGCGGCGAGCGTGCCGTACGTCGTCGTATGCCCGTATTCGACCCGGTTCAGCTCCACGAGGACGCGCCGGTGGAACTCCGGCGTTGCGCGGAGGTCGAGCTCGAGGTCGAAGGCATGCCGGCGGCCGGCGAAGTACTCGTCGAGCTCCCGGCGCACGCGGTCGAGCGCAGCGGGTGTACGCAGGACGCGCGGGCCGAACTGGCGGGCGAGCCGCTCGAGCTCCGCCTCGGGCTGAGGGTCGAAGCCGACGCGGCAGAGTCCGCGGTCCGAGACGCCGACGAGCAGCCGCCCGACTGGCGTGTCGTCGAGGACGTCGTAGGCCACGTCGAGCTCGCCGGACGCGGCCGCGGCCGCGCGGAAGCGCTCGTCGAGGACGGTGGGGACTGCGCTCATTGCTCTCTCTTCTCCTTCCGCAGCCGCCGCACGCCGGCGGAGGCCGCCTGCCGCGCCGCCTGCTCGTTCGAGCCGAGAGCGGCGCCGATGGCGTCGTAGTCGAGGTCGTAGCCATAGCGGAGGACGACTGCTGCGCGCTCCTTCGGCGGCAGGTCGTCGGTCAGCGGCGCGAGCTCCTCGAGCGCGGGGCGCGCGTCCTCGCCCGCGGGCTCGACCGACAGCTCGGCCGTCGGCCGCTCCCGCCGCGCGGCGTCGACGACCGAATTCGCGGCGATCGTGAGCACCCACGCCCGCAGGTGCTCTCCGTGCTCCAGCCGGCCGTACGCCCGCAGAGCACGCAGGAACGTCTCCTGGAACAGGTCGTCCGCGCGGTCGCGGCCCGCACGCCGGCGCAGGAACGCGAGCACCTCGGCCTTGTGCGAGTCATAGAACCGTTCGAAGGGAGGGACTCCGCTCACCATCCAGTGAAACGTAGTCGGGGTTCAAGATGTGAGACGTGAACGTCGCAGTCGTCGGTCATGTGGAGTGGGTCGAGTTCGCGCGCGTCGAACATGTGCCGGCGCCGGGCGAGATCGTGCAGGCGCTCGAGACGTGGGAAGAGCCGGCGGGCGGCGGCGCCGTCGCGGCGGTCCAGCTCGCCAATCTCGCAGGCTCGTGTCTCTTCTTCACTTCCCTCGCCGACGACGAGCTCGGCCGCCGCTCGCGCGAGGAGCTCGAGGCCCGCGGCGTCACCGTGCACGCGGGTCACGCGCCCGGGGCGCAACGGCGGGCGCTCACGCACGTCGACGAGAACGGCGACCGGACGATCACGTTGCTCGGCGAAAAGCTCCGGCCGTCAGGCGAGGACGGCTCGCTCCCGTGGGAAGAGCTGCGCCGCTGCGCCGCCGTCTACTTCACGGGCGGGGACGTCGCCGCGCTGCGAGCGGCGCGCAACTCGCCGATGCTCGTCGCCACGACCCGCGAGCTCGCGACGCTTCGTCGCTCCTCCGTGCAGGTGGACGTGCTCGTCGGGAGTGGGGAGGACGCCGCCGAGCGGTTCGAGTCCGGCGACCTGGAGCTCGAACCGCCGATCGTCGTCACGACCGCCGGCGCCCTCGGCGGGTGGATCCGGCCCGGCGGCCCGTTCCGCGCCGCGCCGATTCCCGGACCGGTTTCGGACGCATATGGCTGCGGCGACTGCTTCGCCGCGGGCCTCACGTACGGGCTGGGGCTTGGGAAGCCGGTGGACGAGGCGGTCGCCCTCGGCGCGCAGTGCGGGGCGGCAGTCCTCACCGGCCGTGGCGCCTACGAGCATCAGCTCACCGAGCCCCCCTGAGAGGTTTCGCCCTGGACAAGTGGGTGATAGTGGGATAAAGTGGGGCGCAATGGCGGAATAGGGAAAGCGGCCCCATGCTCCTAGGCGAGTACGAGCACACGATCGACGACAAGAACCGCGTAACACTTCCGGCGAAGTTCCGGCAGTCCTTCGACGACGGCTGCGTCGTCACCCGGGGCCTCGACGGCTGCGTCTACGTCTGGACGCCGGGGGCGTTCGGGAGCTACCGCGACTCGCAGCTCGCCACGCTCCACCCGCTCAGCCAGCAAGGCAGGCGGATGCACCGCCACTTCTTCTCCGGCGCAAGCGAGACCGCGCCGGACAAGCAGGGGCGGGTGAGCATCCCGCCCGCGCTGCTCTCGCACGCGAAGCTCGGCCGCGACGTCGTCGTCGCCGGGGTCAACGACCACCTCGAGATCTGGGACCGCGCCGCCTGGAAGCGCGAGCTCGCCGAGGTCGAAGGGAGTGCTGAGGATGTTGCCGAACGTCTTGCAGCCCAGGGAAGCTGACCACGTCCCCGTCCTCGCCGAGGAGGTGCGGGCGTCCCTCGCCGTGGAGCCCGGCGAGACGGTCGTCGACGCGACCTTCGGCGCCGGCGGACACGCCGCGATCCTCGCCACAGATCTGCGCGGCAAGGGGAAGCTGATCGCGATCGACCGCGATCCGACCGCACGGACCTACTTCGAGCGGCTCGCGAAGCGCGCGCCCGTCAACGCCCGGCTCCTGCGCGGCGACTTCGGCCTCGTGCTGCCGCAGCTCGCCGGGAACGGCGTCCGCGCCGACGCGATCCTCCTCGATCTCGGCGTCTCCTCGATGCAGCTCGATCGTCCGGAGCGCGGTTTCTCGTACGCCACAGACGCGCCGCTCGACATGCGAATGGATCCGAGCCAGGACGAGAGCGCGCGCGACGTCGTCAACACGTGGAGCGAGAGCGACCTCGTGACGATCTTCCGTCGCTACGGCGAGGAGCGCTACGCGAAGCAGATCGCGCGGGCGATCGTGCGACGCAGGCGCGACCAGCAGTTCGAGCGCACCGGCGAGCTCGTCGACGTGATCAAGGCTGCCATCCCGGCTCCGGCGCGCTTCGGCGACGGTCATCCGGCGAAGCGGGTCTTCCAGGCGCTGCGGATCGCCGTCAACGACGAGCTCGACTCGCTCGCGAGCGCGCTGCCCGCCGCGCTGGAGATGCTCCGGCCGGGCGGGCGACTCGCCGTCATCTCCTTCCACTCGCTCGAGGACCGGATCGTGAAGCGGTTCCTCCGCGAGCGCGAGCGCGGCTGCACCTGCCCGCCCGACTTCCCGGTCTGTGTCTGCGGAAACGAGCCCGAGCTCCGCGCGCTGCAGCGGCGGCCGATCCGCCCCGGGCAGGCCGAGCTCGCCGCGAACCCGCGCGCAGCGTCCGCGCGACTGCGCGCCGCCGTCAAGACCGTCGCGGAGGAAGACTGATGGCTGCCGTCGACTGGTTCGCGCACGCAGAGATAGCCGAGCCGGCACCGGCTCCGCGGCGACCCGCTCGCCGCACCCAACAGCGTCCGGCGAGGGCCGTACGCTCACGACGCAAGCCTGCGCAACGCCGCGTCCGCGCCCACATCGTCTGGATGATCCTCTTCGCGCTCCTCCTCGCCGGCGTCGTCGCAGTGAACGTGGCCGTGCTGCGGGCGCACGTCGCCGTGTCGCGGCTCGACCAGAAGCGCGGGCAGCTTCAGGCGCGGAACCAGGCGCTCGCCTCCGAGCTCTCCGCTGCGAGCTCTGCGCCGCGGATCGAGCGGGCGGCGCGCCGCCTCGGTCTCGTGCAGGCGTCGGCCGGCAACACCGGCTACACCGACCTCACGTCGCCTCGCCGTTGAAGGCACGGGTCGTCAACTCGCGGCTCAGGCTTCTCCTTCTCGTCATCCTCCTCACGTTCGCGGCGCTCGGTGCGCGGGCGGCGTGGCTCCAGACCGTCCGCGCCTCGTCGCTCGCCGCGCTCGCGCAGAAGCAGACGAAGTTCGACCTGAATCTTCCGGCGAGCCGCGGAACGATCTACGACCGGCTCGGGACGCCGCTCGCGATCGGCGAGCAGGCGACCGACGTGATCGCCGACCCGATGCAGATCTCCCAGCCCCGGCGCGACGCGCGGATCGTCGCGAAGGTACTCGGGATCCCCGTCCGCCCGCTCTACCGTGAGCTCTCGGACCAGAGCCGCGGCTTCGTCTACGTCGAGCGGAAGGCCGACCCGAAGCGGGCGGCGGCGTTGTCGAAACGCAATCTGACGGGCTTCACCTTCCAGTCCGACGAGCGGCGCGTGTACCCGCAGGGAACGGTCGCCGCGTCGGTGCTCGGCTACGCCGGCGTCGACAACACCGGCCTCGCCGGCCTCGAGCGCGAGCTGAACAAGCAGCTGGCGGGCACGCCGGGTCGTGCGACCATCGTGCGCGACGCGACCGGGCAGGCGGTCAACACGATCCAGGAGCGCCCGGCCCACGACGGCAGGAGCGTCTTCCTCACGCTCGACAGCCACATTCAGGCGAACGCCGAGCAGGTGCTCGAGCAGACCGTCCAGCAGTGGCACGCGAAGGACGCGACGGCGATCGTGCTCGACCCGCACACGGGCTCGATCCTCGCGATGGCGCAGGAGCCGGGGTTCAACGCGAACGACTACCCGGGGGCGTTCTCGCACGGCCTTTCGATCGACCACGCCGTGAACGACGTCTTCGAGCCGGGTTCGGTCTTCAAGGTCGTGACGGTCGGCGGCGCCCTCTCGGAGCACAAGATCACGCCGCAGACCGCGTTTACGCTGCCCTACTCGATCCACGTCGCCGACCGCACGATCCACGACGCCGAGATCAGGCCGACCGAGCGGATGACGGTCGCACAGATCCTGCAGCGCTCGTCGAACGTCGGCGCCGTCACGATCGCGGAGCGGTACCTCGGCCAGACGGGCCTCGTGAAGTGGATGAAGCGCTTCGGCTTCGGGCGCAAGACCGGCATCGACCTTCCCGGCGAGACTCGCGGGCTGCTGCCGTCGTACTGGTCGGGGTCGACGATCGGGAACGTCCCGATCGGCCAGGGCGTCTCGGTCACCTCCGTCCAGCTCGCCTCTGCGTACGCGGCGATCGCGAACGGCGGCCAGTGGATCCAGCCGCACCTCGTCGAGCATGTGCTCGGCCAGGCGCCGCCGAAGCTGCACCGGCGGAGGATCCTCGCCCCGGACGTCGACCGTGAGCTCCGGACGATGCTGAAGGGCGTCGTCTCGGATCAGGGAACGGCCGTGCTCGCCAGGATCCCCGGCTACACGGTCGCCGGCAAGACGGGAACGGCGCAGAAGCCGGGGCCTCACGGCTACATCCCGGGCGCGTACGTCGCGACCTTCGTGGGCATGGTGCCGGCGTCGAACCCGCGTCTTGTCGTGCTCGTGAGCGTCGACGAGCCCCACGGGCAGATCTACGGCGGCCTCGTTGCGGCGCCGGCGTTCGAGCAGATCGCCTCCTTCGACCTCCAGTACCTCGAGGTTCCCCCCGACGTTCGGCTCAAGTAGCCCGCTCTTCGGTCGCCAGAACTGCGAGGGCGAGCAGCCCCACGGCGAAACAGAAGCCGATCCCTGCGGCGCGGAGCGAGGTGTAGTGGATCGCAACGCCTGCGGCGATCACGGGGACCGAAAGGCCGAGGTAGAGAACGACGAAGAAGCTCGAAGCGGTCTCACCGCGGCGCGCGGCCGGCGTGCGCTCGACGATCGCGGCCAGGCCCGCGCTGACGACGACGCCTTGCCCGAGCCCGGCGACTACTGCGCTCGCGAAGAGGGCCGCCAGCGAGTCGGTGGCGAGCGAGATCGCAAGGAGGGCCACGCCGATCACGAGCAGGCCGCAACCGGTCGCCAGCGCGTTCCGGAGCCGGAGGACGAGGAACTGGCCGGCGACGGACATGGCGAAGAGGACGAAGACGAGCAGCCCGGCCAGCGCGGGGCTGTGATGTCCCAGGCTGACGCTGAGGAACTCGGGCGCGACCGAGCTGAAGACGCCGGAGACCGCGAAGGCGGCGGCGCCCGCGACGGCGGCCCGGACGAAGACAGCGGCGACCTCCGCCGGTACGCCGAGCCGCTGCAGACGCAGCCGGAACGCGCCCCGCTCCACCGTCTCCGGAGCGAGCAGCAGGCCCACCGTCGCGACGACCACGAGGCAGAGGTCGACCGCGAACGGCACCCGCAGGGCGCGGGGCGCCCACTGGGCAAGGAGCCCGGCGAGCAGCGTTCCCGCGCCGAGGCCGCCGAGATTTGCGACGACGGCCGCGAAGCTGGCGAGTCTCCGGCGACCGCCGGGAGCGAGGTCGATCACATACGCGGTTGCCGTGCCGGTGAAGATCCCGGCAGAGAAGCCCGAGACGATGCGGGCCACGTAGATCGGCGCCAGCGAGCCGGCGAGGAGGAAAAGGAGCGCACTGGCTCCCGAGAGCCCGAGCCCGAGCAACAGCACCGGCTTGCGGCCGATCCGGTCGGACATGTTTCCGAACAGGATGAGCCCCGCGATGACGCCGAAGGCGTAGATCGCGAAGATCACCGTCACGAGGAGAGGGCCGAACCCGTAACGCTCCTCGAACAGCGGATAGAGCGGTGTCGGCAGCGTCGTGCCGAGCATCGCCACGAAGAAGGCGAAGAGCGCCAGTGCGAATCCGGTGACCGAGCCGCGGTGCTCGTCACCGTCCACGAGTACATTCTGGCGGATGGACCTGGAGCGCCTCGTCTCAGCGCTCGAGCCGGTGGAGGTGCTCCGACGCCAATCGGTCGAGGTGCTGGATCTCGCCTACGACGCACGCGCCGTCACGTCCGGCACTCTCTTCTTCGCGGTCCCGGGAGAGCGCGCCGACGGCCATGACTTCGCCCCGGAGGCGGTCGAGCGCGGCGCCGTGGCGGTCGTCGTCGAGCGGAGGCTCGACCTGGCGGTGCCGCAGCTCGTCGTCCGCGACTCGCGCGCGGCGATGGCTCCCGCGGCCGACGCGTTCTTCGGCGAGCCGACCCGGGAGCTCGAAGTGGTCGGCGTCACGGGGACGAGCGGAAAGACGACGACGAGCCATCTCCTGTTCGCGATCCTCGCAGCCGCCGGACGGCGGCCGGGGCTCCTCGGGACGGTCGAGGCGCGCGTCGGCGGTGAACGCCGCGGCGTGGTGCGGACGACGCCCGAGGCGATCGACCTGCAGCGTGTCTTCCGCGAGATGCTCGACGCTGGCGACCGGTCCTGCGCGATGGAGGCGTCGTCGCATGCCTCCGTGCTGCACCGGCTCGACTGCGTCCGCTTCGCGGTGCTCGTGTTCACCAACCTCAGTCAGGACCACCTCGACTTCCACGGCGGCATGGAGTCGTACTTCGAGGCGAAGCGGCGGCTCTTCCTCGTCGAGCCACGGCCGATCGCAGTCGTCAACGTCGGCGACGAGTACGGACAGCGGCTGGCGGACGAGCTCCCCGACGCGATCACGTTCTCGGCGGACGATGCGAGCGCGCTCGCCGGCATCGAGTTGCGGCTCCAGGGGCGCTTCAACGTCGGCAACGCGCTCGGGGCTCTGCACGCGGCCCGGGCGCTCGGAATCGACGACGACGCGATCAAGCGCGGGCTCGAGTCGGTGCGCGGCGTGCCCGGCCGCTTCGAGTCGGTCGACGCCGGGCAGCCGTTCCACGTGATCGTCGACTACGCACACAAGCCGGATGCGCTCGAGAACGTGCTCCGGGCCGCGAAGGGGCTCGCCGACGGGAACCGTGTGCTCTGCGTCCTGGGTGCGGGCGGCGACCGCGACCGCGGCAAGCGCCCCGTGATGGGCCGGCTCGCCTCGGAGCTCGCCGACGTGGCGATCGTCACGTCGGACAACCCTCGCAGCGAGGATCCCGAGGCGATCGCCGCCGAGATCGTGTCCGGGGCCGAAGGTCCGGTCGAGGTCGAGCTCGACCGGGCCGCCGCGATCGGTCGCGCGATCGGGCTCGCCGGGCCGGGCGACGTCGTCCTCATCGCCGGCAAGGGCGCCGAGCAGGGGCAGGAGTTCGCCGACAGAACTATCCCCTTCGACGACCGTGAGGCGGCGAAGGAGGCGTTGAGGGCGTTGGAGGCAAGGACCTGATCCCGCTGCCGCTCGCCGAGGTGCGGGCGCTCTCGCTGGGAAGGCTGGAGGGCGACGCAGCGGCCGTCACGGGCGTCCAGGTCGATTCCCGCCTGATCGAGCCCGGCGACCTGTTCGTGGTGGTCGGGGGCGGTGAGGCATTCATCGACGACGCCCGCGCGCGGGGCGCCGCGGCGACGCTCGTACCCGACGACGCACACGCCGCTCTGGCCGCGCTGGGCAGTGCCGTCCGCGCCCGTAGCGATGCTCGCGTCGTGGCGATCACCGGCTCGGTCGGCAAGACGTCTACGAAGGACATCCTCGCGGCGCTCGTTCGTCCGCACCTGCGCACCGTCGCGGCGCCCCGCGGCTTCAACAACGAGATCGGCCTGCCTCTGACGCTCTGCATGATCGAGCCCGAGACCGAGGTCGTCGTAACGGAGATGGCGATGCGCGGCTCGGGCCAGATTCGCGACCTCGCCCGGGTCGCGCGGCCGCAGCTGGGGGTGATCACCTCGATCGCGCCCGTCCACCTCGAGCAGATGGGGAGCCTCGAGAACATCGCGCGTGCCAAGGCAGAGCTGCTCGAGGAGCTGCCCGCCGGCTCGGTCGCAGTCCTGCCCGAGCAGGCGCCGGAGCTCGAGCTGTTCGTCCCCGCCGGGCTCGACGTGCGGCGCTTCGGCGAGCCCGAGGCCGAGGTCCGCGACGGCGAGACGCACATCCACTGGCGCGGACGCGACGTCGTGTTCGGCTTCGCCGCGCGTCACCAGGCGACGAACGCGGCTGCCGCGCTGACCACGGCCGAGGCTCTGGGTGTCGAGCCGCCGCAGGAGCCGGTCGAGGTCGAGTTCTCGCTCTGGCGCTCGCAGGAGGCCGAGCTGCCTGGCGGCGGCCTCCTCATCAACGACGCCTGGAACGCGAACCCGGTCGCGATGCGCGCCGCGCTCGCCTACCTGCTCGAGCGGGCGAACGGCCGCCGAACGGTCGCGGTCCTCGGCGAGATGGCCGAGCTCGGAGCGCAGGCTCCGCACTACCACGAGGAGATCGCGCGGGAGGCTCAGGGCGTCGACGTCGTGCTCGGAGTCGGCGAGCTCGCGCGGCACTACGAGCCCGCCGAGTGGGCGGCCACGGCGGCGGAGGCGAGGGAGCTGGCGCTCGGCCTCGTGCGACCGGGCGACGCGATCCTCGTCAAGGGGTCGCGATCCGTCGGGCTCGAGGTCGTGGCCGACGCCCTGCTGGGAGCCGGCGAGTGATCCGCGTCCTCATTGCCGCAGCGGTCGGGCTCGGCGTCGCCGTGGCGGTAGGGCCGCGGTTCATCGACTTCCTGCGCCGCCACGAGTTCGGCCAGCACATCCGCGAAGAGGGCCCGCAGCACCACATCGCCAAGCAGGGGACGCCGACCATGGGCGGCCTGCTGATTCTCTTCGCGGCGACGGTCGCCTTCCTGCCGGTGAGCCACTACCGGCTCCAGTCCCTGACCGTGCTCTTCACCGCCCTCGCCTGCGGGGCGATCGGCTTCCTCGACGACTTCATCAAGCTCACGCACAAGCGGTCGCTCGGCCTGTCCGGCCGCTGGAAGCTCATCCTGCTCGCCGGCGTCACGGTCGTCGTCGCGATCGTCGCCCGCCACCTCCACCTGAGCACCGACGTCTACATCCCGGTGATCGACGTCACGGTGCCGCTGTCGTACGGCTGGTACCTGTTCCTCTTCTTCGTCATCGCCGGCGCCGCGAACGGGACGAACCTCGCCGACGGCGTCGACGGGCTCCTCGCCGGGACGGGGATCATCGCCCTCTTCACCTTCATGGCGATGAACGTCGTCTCGTATGTCCGCTCGGGTCCCACGGGGCATCGCAACCTCACGAAGCTCGATCTTGCGATCGTCGGCGCTGCGCTGATCGGCGCGGCGGTCGGCTTCCTCTGGTTCAACGCCTTTCCGGCCGACGTGATCATGGGCGACACCGGCTCGATGGCGTTCGGCGGCGCGCTCGCGGCGTTCGCGATCATGATGAAGGTCGAGGTGCTGCTCCTCTTCATCGGCGGCATCTTCGTGATCGAGGCGCTCTCGGTGATCATCCAGGTGTTCTCCTTCAAAAGCTTCGGGCGACGCGTCTTCCTCATGGCGCCGATCCACCACCACTTCGAGATGAAGGCGTGGTCCGAGACGAAGATCACGGTCCGCTTCTGGATCATCGGCGGCCTGCTGTGCGCGGTGGGCTTCGCCCTCTACTACCGCTACTACTTCGGGCAGCGGTGAGCACGAGCCAGATCGAGGAGGCGCTGCTGGGCGCGGCGCGGCTGGAGCCGGAGCAGGACGTGCTCGTGCTCGGAGGCGGGGCGCTCGCGCTCGGGGCGCACGAGCGAATCGGCGACGGGTGGGTCTACGTCGTCCGGTCGCAGGTCGACGAGCTCGAGGAGCTGCTCGGCGAGGCGCACGCAGCGGGGGCGAGCGGAGTGGCGTACCTCGTCGGCGGGGCGCCGGTCTTGCCGCTCCCGGACGCTGCGGTGGCGGCGGTCGTCGGCCGGATCGCAACCGACGACGGCGCGCTCTGCGCGACGGCCGAGGAGCTCGCCCGTGTGTTGTCGGCCGGCGGCCGGGTCTCGTTCGCCGAGCCGGACTCGCAGGCCGGGGAGGAGCTCGCGCGCTCGCTCACGGCGGCAGGTTTCGAGGAGGTCGAGGTCGGGCGAGTCGGTGAGGAAGCCGTCGTGAGCGGTCGGCTCGGCTGAGGATGCGGGAGCCGGACGACGAATCCGTATCGCATCCTCGAGAAACTCGGCACATTTCAGTCACACCTGGACACGTACGCTGACTCCAGGGGACCCGCGCCCCCCATTGGGGGAGAACGTTTGCCGTGAGCGGGACACGTCGCGACGAGCCGTCTCCTGCAGAGCCATGGCTGCCGCCGCGGGCTCTCGTCGTCGGGCTGGCGCGGTCGGGCCTCGCGGCCGCCGGCGCGCTCGCCCGGCGCGGCGTCCACGTCGTCGCGACCGACCGGTCGCCCGACGTCGATCCCGGCAGGCTCGCCGAGCTCGGTGTCGAACTCCGTCTCGGAACGGAGGAGGAGGCGTTGCTCGAAGGGATGGATCTCGTCGTCAAGAGCCCGGGTGTACCGGCCGAGTCGCCGCTCGTCGCCGGCGCGCGCTCGCGCGGCGTGCCCGTCTGGAGCGAAGTCGAGCTCGGCTATCGGCTGTTGCCGGCCGGCTCGCGGCTGATCGGCGTCACCGGCACGAACGGGAAGACGACGACGACCGAGCTGCTCGGCGAGATCCTGCGCACTGCCGGCCGGCCCGTCGAGGTGGCGGGCAACGTAGGGCGCGCCCTCACCGACGCAGCCGAGGCCGCAGGCGAGGGGTCGTGGATCGCGTGCGAGCTGTCGAGCTTCCAGCTCGAGGACGTCCACACGCTCGCCTGCGACGTCGCGGTCCTCCTCAACCTCGAGCCGGACCACCTCGACCGCCACGGCACGTTCGAGGCGTACCGCGACGCGAAGCTCCGCATCTTCGAGCGCGCACGGGCGAAGGTCGTCCCACGGGGCTTCGGGATCGACGGGATCGAGTTCTCCGCCGACGATCCGTTGCCCGCAGAGCCGCTGATTCCCGGCCGTCACAACCGGGAGAACGCCGCCGCCGCGACAGCCGCGGCTCGCGCGGCCGGCGTTGCCGACGACGCAATCGCGCAGGCGCTTCGCACCTTCCCCGGCGTCCCGCACCGGCTCGAGCTCGTCCGCGAGCTCCGCGGTGTCCGCTGGGTCAACGACTCGAAGGCGACGAACACAGCCGCCGCACGGCGCGGCCTCGCGGCGTACGACTCCCCGCTCAGACTCATCCTCGGCGGCTCGCTCAAGGGCGAGGACTTCGGTCCCTTCGCCCGCGAGCTTCCTGCGAACGTCCGCTCGATCTACCTCGTCGGAGCCGCGACCGACGAGCTCGCCGCTGCACTCGACACGGCGGGACGCGCGTACGTCCGCGACGGCGACCTGCCGACCGCCGTCGCGCACGCCGCGGCCGACGCCGAGGCCGGCGACGTCGTACTCCTCTCACCGGCGACCGCCAGCTACGACCAGTTCGCGAACTTCGAGGAACGCGGGGACACGTTCCGGCGCCTGGTCGAGGAGCTGGCATGACGGCGCGCGCGAAGAGACACCAGTTCGAGTGGAACATCCTCGTGCTCGTCACGGCGGCCCTTGTCCTCTTCGGGCTCGTGATGGTGTACAGCGCCAGCTCCGGATCCGCGGCGCTCGGCAACGCCAACCCGCTCGGCATCGTCGAGAAACAGGCGATCTACGCGCTCTTCGGCGTCGCGCTGCTCGTCGTGATCTCGCGTCTCGAGCTCGAGCGCATCCGCGCGCTCGCACCGACCCTCGTCGTGACAGCGCTCGTCCTCTGCCTCGCCGTGCTCGCCGTGGGGCCGCGGATCAACGGCGCGCGCCGGTGGATCACCGCCGGACCGCTCGTCTTCCAGCCCTCGGAGCTGGCGAAGCTCGCGCTCGTCGTCTGGACGGCTGCCTACCTGTCGCGCCGCAAGCCGCCGACCACCCTGAAGGAGCTCGGACGGCCGATCGGGCTGCTCGTCCTCCTCTTTGCCGTGCTCGTCCTCGTCGAGCCCGATCTTGGCACCGCGCTCGTCCTCCTGCTCGTCGTGGGGGCCATCCTGCTCGTCTCCGGCACGCGGCTCCCGCTGCTCGCGTCGGCTTACGGCCTTGTCTTCGCGCTTGCCGCGATCGCCGCGTGGTCGTCGCCGTACCGCCGCGACCGCCTCCTCACCTTCCTCGACCCGTGGAAGGACCCCACCGGTGCGGGACTCCAGAACGTGCAGGCGCTGATCAGTCTGGGCTCGGGAGGGATCTTCGGACGCGGGCTCGGGTCGGGCATCGAGCCGCTCGGCTATCTGCCCGAGGCGCACACCGACATGATGTTCGCCGTCGTGGGCGAGGAGCTCGGCCTCGTCGGCATCACGCTCGTGATCATGGCCTTCTGCGCCTTCGGCTACGCGGGCGTGCGACTCGCGATCGCCTGCCGCGACCCGTTTGCGAAGCGACTCGCGGCCGGGGTCACCGCGCTCGTCTGCGGCCAGGCGGCGATCAACATGGCCGCCGCCCTCGGCCTCGCTCCGCTGACCGGAATCCCGCTCCCGTTCGTCTCGTACGGCGGCTCCAGCCTCGTGGTGATGCTCGCCGGAGTCGGCGTCCTCCTTAACATCGCCCGTGGCGATGGCGCACGAGCGGCAGCTGCGGTTCCTGATCGCGGCCGGGGGGACGGTCGGACACGTCGCGCCGGCGCTCGCGGTCGCCGAAGCGCTGCGGCGGCGGGGCGGGCTGGTGACCTTCGCCGGGTCGCCGGATCGCGTCGAAGCGCGGCTCGTTCCTGAGCGCGGGTACGAGTTCGACGCCTACGCCGTCTCCGGGCTGCCACGGCGACCGAGCTTCGCCCTCGTACGGGCAGCGGGCACGGCGCTCGCGGCACCGCTCGCCTGTCGGCGAATCCTTCGGCGCCGCCGGCCCGACGCGGTTTTCGGCGGAGGCGGGTACGTCGCGGGCCCGATGGTGCTGGCCGCGCGGCTCGAGGGGATTCCGTGTGCGTTGAGCGAGGCCGATGCGCACCTCGGCCTCGCGAACCGGCTCGCCGCGCCGCTCGCGAAGCGCGTCTTCCTGGCGCTGCCCCTCGGCCTCCACGGGGAGAAGTACCGCGCCGTCGGACGGCCGATCCCGGCGACATCGCGACCGATCGATCGTGAGGAAGCACGCAGCCGGCTCGGGCTTCCGCCGGACGCGCGCGTCGTCCTCGTCTTCGGAGGCTCTCTCGGCGCACGGCTCCTCAACGACCTGGCGCTCGACGCCTGGGCCGAGAGCGGCCCGGCGGTCATCCACCTCTGTGGCGAACGCGACTATCCCGAGCTGCGGGACCGGGCGACGCGTCCCGACTACGTCCTCGAGCCGTTCATGGACGAGATCGGCGTCGCCTACGGCGCCTCGGACATCGCGCTCGCGCGGGCGGGCGGCTCGGTCTGGGAGCTGGCTGCGTCCGGACTTCCCGCGGTGCTCGTGCCGGGAGCCTTCGCGACCGGCGATCATCAGGAGAAGAACGCGCGCTGGTTCGCCGACGCCGGCGGAGCGGTGGTGGTGCCCGAGACGGAAGCCGCGCGTGCGCCGAGCGTGGTAGAGGAGCTCCTCGACGACACCGACCGCCTCGCGGCCATGGCCGTGGCGATGCGCGCGGTCGCGAAACCCGACGCAGCAGAGGAGATCGCGGATGAGCTCGTCTCCCTCGCAACCGCTGGCCGGTAGGCGAATCTGGCTCGCCGGGATCGGCGGTGCCGGCATGAGCGGCTACGCACTGCTCGCACAGGCGTGGGGGGCGGAGGTCGCAGGCTGGGACCGCGTCGACACGCCGTACCTGCGCCATCTCGAGGGCGTTCCCGTCGAGATCTCGCCGGAGCCGCCGCCGGCGCCCGCCGGCTGGGACGTGTACGTCTCCACGGCGTTCGCCGGACAGGTCGAGGGCCGGCCGCGCGCCGACCTCCTCGCCGAGCTCGTCTCGCACCGGCGCACGGTCGTCGTCGCCGGCGCGCACGGGAAGACGACGACGAGCGCGATGATCGCCTTCTGCCTCG
>DATBAH010000130.1:0-2923 GCA_036271615.1 Gaiellaceae bacterium | reverse complement strand
CCTCGCCTCGGCCTGCATCGGTCCGGCGTGGAAATCGGAGTAGTGATCGCCTTCGAGAGGCACGCTCGGCGGCGTCTTCCCGTTCACGAACAGCTTGATCGACTGAGGTCGCGGAGGTGCCGCCCAGTCGACGTGCACGGTGTTGGACTCGCCCGCGGTCTTGTTGTGCACGAGGTCCAGGAGGACCACCCTGTACTGGTACTTCCCGGCCTCGCCGGGAGCGACCGTCCACTGGCATGAGCTTCCCCCCACGCAACGGGTCTGGTCGGTGAACGTCGGCCGGTCGAATGACGCTCCGCTCGAGCTGGTGTCGATCCCGCGTAGCTCGAGGGCGTAGAGACCACGCTTGTCCGCAGCGAGCCTCGCGGCTGTCGAGGCGTTGAACACGAGCGCCTTGCCGTCCGTCGTGGAGGTGTTCAGCTCGAGGTCGACGGCGTGCTTGCTCGAGCCGCAACCCGCGCTCACGGCGACCACGACGAGGACAACAACGAGAGACGTCAACCCCTTCATCGGCGGAGGCGAAGGGTACAAGCGGCGCCGGGCGGTCACGAGCACCTCAGGTTGAAGCGGTCGCGCACGCGACCGTCGGTCGTCTCGTAGCGAAAGCGCGCCCGGCGCCCCGAAACGTCCACCCGCAGCGCGCCGAAATGGCCCTGGACGACGCGCGCCAGGGGGATCGTCAGCGTGCGGGCGTCGTCGTCGAGCGTTGCTCCCCCGGTCCCGACGGCCACGTACCTGACGCCGCGGTGCGGGCGGCTGCGGGCGTACGCGTGCAGGTGGCCGACGAACACGATCTGGACGCCGTCCCTCTGCACGAGCGGCACGATGGTGCGGCGGAGGCCGGGGCTGAGCGGGCGTCCCGGCGGCTCCCAGGGCGGGTGATGCCAGGCGGCGAAGCGAAAGCAGGAGCGGCGCGCGAGGGCCTTCCGGGCGAAACGCAGTTGCGGCGACCCCGGCGCGACGGTCGTGTCCGAGTCCAGGACCACGAAGCCGGCGTTCGCCCAGGTGAAGCGATACCAGCGCTCGGCGCCGAGCGAATGGAACGCCTCGAGCTCGGGCTTCCCGTCGTCCGCCTTCACGTCGTGATTGCCAAGCGCCGGGAACCAGGCCGACTCGCGCATCACAGCCGCGTAGGGGCCGAAGATGTCGCCGTCGAGCAGCTCCTTCGAGCCCTGCGGGTAGGCGTTGTCGCCCACCGTCAGCACGAAGTCGGGGTGCCACGACTCGATCAGGGAGGCGACTGCCGTCTCGTTCGTCGTCGCGCTGCCGAAGTCGCCGACGACCGCGAAGCTGAACCGGGAGGAGCCGGCCGGCGCAGCGCGGAAGCGGCCGTTCGCGAGCGCGCCGGACCCGTCCTCGATCGTGTACGCGTAGCGCTTGCCCGGCGTCAGGTGTGCGAGCCGCGCGACGTGGTCGACACCGGCGCCGGCTTCGATCCGGGAGCCGGTCTGCAGGAGCACGGAGGCGGGGTCCGGCGACGAGGTACGAAACGAGACGATCGCGCTTCGCTGCGTAACGCTCTCGGCTACGGGGCCGCGGGTCAGCGCGATCGCGGCGACGGCTTCTGCAATCACTTCCTCGCTCTACGCCTGCCGAGGCGCACCGGATCGGCGCTCCGCCACGAGCGCGAACTTGCGGACGCGCCCCGTGCCGAGCCATTCGCCCCAGACGCGATGGGCGGTTACGAGCTCTGCCGGCGCCGCGTTCGCGGCGTAGACCTCCGCCAGCGACTCGGCGGTCGCGCGATGCGACCCGCTCCAGTCCTCCTGCCAGCGGACAGCAAGACCCGCGCGTGCGAGGAGCTCGTGCAGCTCGTCGAGCGGAATGAGCCAGACCGTGTCGGCGGCGGGCATCTGCGCCCGCTCGGGCTGAGTCAGGGGTAGCCCCTCCTCCAGCGTGCACGCGAACCGTCCACCAAGGGGAAGCGCGCGGCAGACCTCCTCCAGCAAGGCCTCCTTGTCGCGGAAGGCGAGGAGCGTCTCGAGCAGCAGGACCACGTCGAAGGTACCCGGCGGCAGCGGCGGAATCTCCGCGACCTCGAAGCGGCACGGCAGGCCCTGGGCTCGCTCGCGGGCGATGTCCACGGCGCTTGCACTCGCATCGAGGCCGAGGTAGTCGCAGCCGAGCTCTCGCGTCAGGAAACGGCCGGGTCCGCCGATTCCGCAACAGAGATCGAGCACCGAGACGCCGGGGCCGACAGCCGCTTCCCCGGCAAGCGTCCGGATCTCGGAGGCGCGGACGAAGCTCTCTTGCTCGACGTACTCGCCGGGGCCGAATGCCGCCTCCTGCACTCGTCGGAGGTCGTCAAACCGCTGCATGCCGGGCACCGTATTGTCATGCGGATGATCGAGCGCGGAGCAACGCTGCCGGCGCGGCGGAAGCCGCTGCCCGACCTCGGCAAGCAGCTCGGTCCTACGGCCGGGCTCGCGGGCACCGTCTTGATCCTGGCCGTGCTCTCGAGGACGGTCGGGATCGGCGAAGCCGGCTGGCTCGTCGGTCTCGCCGGCGGCCTGGCACTGAACCTGGCGCTCGCCCGCGCCCTCTGGCGCAATCCCACAGCGGGTCTCGGTTGGGCCAGCTGGATCACGCTGACCCGCGCCACGCTCGTGGTTGGCGTCGCCGCTCTGACCGCGGCGTCGTTCGAGCTGCCCGTCGCCACTGCGACGCTCGTGACGCTCGCATCCGTCGCGCTCGCGCTCGACTTCGTCGACGGCTGGCTCGCACGGCGCACAGCTACGCAATCGGCTCTCGGCGCGAAGCTCGACGGCGAGGTCGACGCGTTCCTCATCCTCGTGCTCAGCATCGAGGTCGCCCCGACGGCGGGCGGCTGGGTGCTCCTGATCGGCCTTGCGCGCTACCTGTTCCTCGCGGCGGGATGGGCGCTCCCGTGGCTGCGGGCGCCGCTGCCGCGGCGCGACTGGCG
>DATBAH010000129.1:0-2604 GCA_036271615.1 Gaiellaceae bacterium | reverse complement strand
GACCACGCAGGTCGTCGGGATGGACGAGAGGCCGGCCGACGCGTTCCGCACGAAGGCCGACAGCTCGCTCGTCCGCGCCGTCAGGGCCGTCGCCGACGGAGAGGCCGACGCGGTCGTGTCTGCCGGCAACACCGGAGCGATGCTCGCCGCGGGCCTCGTCCACCTCCGCCGCGTCACCGGAGTGCGCCGGCCAGCGATCGCAGTGCCGATACCCGCTCGCAAAGGCCCGTCGGTTCTGATCGACGCCGGCGCGAACGCGGACTGCCGCCCCGAGCACCTCCTCCAGTTTGCGACGATGGGCGTGGTCTTCGCAGAGGAGATCCTCGGTATCGCCCGGCCGAACGTCCGCCTTCTCTCGATCGGCGAGGAGCCGGAGAAGGGGAATCAGCTCACGTTGGAGGCACACGAGCTCCTCGCCGCCTCCGAGCTCGACTTCCGCGGCAACGCCGAGGGTCGCGACGTCCTCGAGGGTGCGGCCGACGTCCTCGTCACCGACGGGTTCACCGGCAATGTCGCGCTCAAGGCGGTCGAGGGCACGATCAGGACGCTGCTCGACTCTCTGCGGGAGGAGATCACCGCATCGACGGCCGGAACTCTCGGGGGCTTCCTCATCCGTCCTGCCGCGAGGCGGCTGCGCAAGCGGCTCGATCCCGACACGTACGGAGGCGCGTATCTGCTCGGCCTGCGCGGCCTCGCAGTGATCGCGCACGGCAACTCGTCGCCGGCTGCGATCGCCAACGCGATCCGGCTCGCGGCCCGCGGCGTCGACCACGATGTCGTCGGCCGCCTCGCTGCGCGCCTGCCCGAGAAGGCTCAGGTTGTATGATCGGCGCGCTTTTCCGGCCCCACGACACAACGAGGTGACATGGCAGCGTCGCGCGAGGAAGTCTACGAGCGGGTCAAGGAGGTCCTCACCGAGCAGCTCGGCATCGAGGAGGCGGACATCACGGAGGAGGCTTCCTTCCAGGAGGATCTCGACGCCGACTCCCTCGACCTCGTCGAGCTGATCATGGAGCTCGAGGACCAGTTCGGGATCAAGATCTCCGACGAGGACGCCCAGAAGATCCAAACCGTCGGCCAGGCAGTCGACTACGTGTCTTCGCACCAGTAGCCGCGGACCCCGACCTCGCGCAGCTGATCGACGCGCTCCCGCCGGAACTGGCGGAGCCCGTCTTCACGCACACGTCGTGGGCGAGCGAGCGCACTTCCTCGTACGAGCGGCTCGAGTTCCTCGGCGACAGCGTCCTCGAGCTGGCCGTCGCGCATGCTCTCTACGCGCGGCATCCGGACTTCTCCGAGGGGAAGCTCGCGAAGGTGCGCTCTCACGTCGTCTCGCGTGCGACGTGCGCCGAGGTGGCGCGCGAGCTCGGCCTCGGCGAGCGGCTCGTCGAGCGGGTGGACTCCACGCAGACGGCCGAGGAGCTCGAGCGGCTGTCGCTGAACCGCAACGTGCTCGCCGCCGTGATCGAGGCGGCGCTCGGTGCGCTGTTCCTCCAGCACGGCTTCGCAGCGATCGAGGAGGCGATCGTCGACGCGTTCGGGGAGCAAATCGAGCACGCGCTCACGACCCGCGTCGACTACAAGACGGATCTGCAGGAGCTGCTCGCGCGCAGCGGCCGCCAGGTCACGTACGCGGAGATCTCCGTCGAGGGACCGCCGCACGATCGCCGCTTCATGTGCGCAGCGGTGATCGGAGGCGAGGAGCTCGGTCGCGGGGAGGGGCGGACGAAGAAGGCCGCCGAGCAGGAGGCCGCCCGCGAGACCCTCGCGAAGCTGGAAAACGGCTCAACAGAGCAATAGCCGAGCCCCTTGGGCGCGTTTTGACGGAAGGGGGCCGGGTTTCTGGCATCCTGTCCCGCCTCATGACCGAGCGGAGACCATCGAACTCGGAGCTGCGCCTGCGGCGGCTCACCGAAGAGGAGCCCGATCCGGAGCCGCGCGGGATCCTCGAGATCTTCGCCGACGCTGCTGAGCCCGACGATGCCGACGCGGCGCTCACGCGCGAGACCGACGACGAGTAGCGTCCTACCGCGTCGTTAAGTTCCCTGCGGTGCATCTGCGCGCCGTCAAGCTGCGTGGCTTCAAGTCGTTCCCCGACCCGGTCGAGATCCGTCTCGAGCCGGGCGTCGGCGTGATCGTCGGCCCGAACGGCTCCGGCAAGTCCAACGTCTCCGACGCGATTCGCTGGGCCGCCGGCTCACTCAGCCCGACCGAGCTGCGCGCCGAGAAGCCCGACGACGTCCTCTTCGCCGGCGGCGGCTCGCGCGGGCCGGCGGACTTCTGCGAGGTCGAGCTCCTCTTCGACAACACCGACGGTGCGCTGCCCGTGGACTACGCGGAGCTCTCGGTCGCGCGTCGGCTGCACCGCGGCGGCGAGGGGCAGTACCTCGTCAACCGCGCGGCCGTGCGGCGGCTCGACCTCGTCGAGCTGCTCGCCGACCTCGGGCTCGGCCAGGGAATGCATTCGATCATCAGCCAGGGCAAGGTCGAGGCGATCCTCGCGTCGCGGCCGGCCGAGCGGAGAGCCCTGATCGAGGAGGCGGCGGGGCTCGGGCGCTTCAAGGCGCGCCGCCATCGGGCCGAGCTCAAGCTGGCGCGAGTCGC
>DATBAH010000128.1:0-14895 GCA_036271615.1 Gaiellaceae bacterium | reverse complement strand
GGCGTGTTGGGCTTCCTTGTCGGCCAGGTGATGCGCGAGACGCAGGGCAAGGCCGACCCGAAAGTCGTCAACCAGCTGCTGCGGGAGAAGCTGAAAGGCTGATCGTCACCGGTGCCGGCTACGCAGGCACCGCGTCAAGGCTGGGCAGGTCTCGGATCGCGGGGCTGAGCGTCCCGAGGATCGCGGCGACGACGACCGGAGCGGCCAGCACGAAGATCGTGAGCCTCGGCGTCGTGTGGGCGAGCAGCAAGCCGGCCAGGAGCGGACCGAGCGGGGCCGTGGCGGCCCGCAGCGTGTTCGAGGCGGCCATCGCCCGTCCGAGGAGACGGTCCGGGATCAGCATGTACGAGTAGGCGGCGATCGCCGAGTCGGTGCTCGGGAACCAGAACGCGTGCAGCGAGGCGGCGACTGCCAGTACGTAGACGTTCGGGTAGACGAGGAACGCGGCGTAGACGAGCGCCGTCCAGAACTCCGACAGGAGAATCGCCCGCATCGGGAAGAGTCGTCGCAGCACCGGGGAGGCGGTGGACCCTGCGAGCAGCATCACGCCCTGGAGGGCGATGAAGCCGCCGATCGCGGCGCCCGACAGCCCTTCGCGGTGCGCGAGGATGATGACCGCGATCGGGGCGCCGGCGGCGACGAGATTGCTGGCGGCGATCATCCCGATCGTCGTGCGGAGAAACGGGATGCTCCAGAAGTACGCGAGCCCCTCGCGAAAGGGCGTCCGGGCGCCGGGCTCGCGCTCCTCCTGGAAACGGGTGCGCATCAGCAGGAGCGAGACGGTCGAGAAGCCGTACGAGACGGCGTCGACGAGAAAGGGCACGCCGCGCGAGAGGGTGAAGAGCGCTCCGCCCACCGGAGGGGCGACCAGGCGCACAATCGACATCCGCCCCATCGTCACGCTGGCTGCGTCCGCGAGCTGCGGCGTCGGGACCACCGCCTTCATGGCTCCGCTGGAGCCCGAGCGGTAGACCACCGCCGCGGTCGTGTCGACGAACGCGACGACGACGATCAGCCAGAACCACGCGTGCCCGGTCAGCACGGCAGTGGCCAGCACCGCGAGCGCGGCCGCACCGGCCGCGTCGGAGGCGATCATCAGGAGCCGCCGGTCGAAGCGGTCGGCCGCCACCCCGGCGGGCACGCTCAGCAGCACGAGCGGCGTGAACTCGACGGCTCCGACGTAGCCCGTCTTCGCCGCCGAGCCCGTCACCGCGAGCGTGAGCAGCGGGTACGCGATTCCGGAGATGCCGGAGCCGAACGTCGAGAGCAGCGAGCCGCTCTGGAAGAGCAGAAAGTCGCGATTCCGCCGCAGCGGGACGAGCTTGGTCACGCCCCCATCGTCGCAGGGGCACCGGCAGCGACCTCGCGCCTTGTGACGAGGTACCCGGCGCTGGCAAAGACCACGACCGCCATGACCACGAAGAGGACCCGGTAGTCGACGACCGTCGAGAGAAGCGCCCCGGTTGCGATCGACGTCGTCTGCGCGATCGACAGCGTGAGGTCCGCGGCCGCCGAGACGCGGCCCTGGATGGCGAGCGGCGTCCGCGTCTGGAGGGCCGTCGAGAAACCGACGATCGCCCAGGCGATCCCGACGCCGGCGATCGGGGCGGCGGTCAGCACCACGCCGACCGACGGCGCGATCAGGCAGAGGTCGGCGACGGCGAAGACCGCAAGCCCGACGCCGACCACGCGGACTTCGCCCAGTCGGCGCAGCATCGCGGCCGCGGTGACGCCGCCGGCGATCGAGCCGATCCCCTGGAACGTGCTGAAGATGCCGAAGAACGAGGGCTTCTCTCCGAGCGCCGTCATCACCGAGAAGATCAGCGTCTCCGAGAATCCGACGACGAGGAGCGCAACGGCGATGCCGAGCACGACCTGACGCAGGGGCAGCGTGTCCCAGACGTGGCGCATCCCGGCCGTCACCTCGCTCAGGAAGTGATGCTCGGGCGGAGCCGGCTTCTCCTCGACCACGCGCATGCGCGAGAGGAAGAAGACGGACGCGGCGAACGTGGCGGAGTCGAGCACGGCGACGGCGCTGCCGCCGAACACCGTGTACAGCCCGGCGCCGGCGAGCGGCGCGATGATCCGCAGGCCCTCCCGCGTGGTCGTCATTGCTCCGTTGGCGGGCGCGAGCAACTCCTCCGGGAGCATGATCTTGAGGAGCGCGGAGCGGGCGGGGTAGAAGACCGTGCCGAGCGCACCGTAGGCGAACGCGACCGCGTAGATCAGCCATGCGTCGCTGCGGTCGTGGACGAGCAGCAGCACGAGGACGAAAGCGCCGAGCACGCAGTCGGAGACGATCATCAGCGGCCGGCGGCGCACCCGGTCGGCGAGAAGGCCGCCGAGCGGTGCCAGGAGCGAGCCTGCCGCAAAGACGAAGAACGTCAGGCCGGCCAACGCGCTCGACCCGGTCAGCGTCTTCATCCAGATCGCCAGGACGATGAGCATCGCCCAGTCGCCGAATGCGGACAGCGCCTGGCCGGCGAGCAGCAGCCGTACGTCGCGATGGGCGAGGATCGCCCGCATCAGACCGCGCGGAACACCTTCACGTCGCCGCTGACGGTGCGACCGCGGAGGACGACGGTCGGGGCGGCTTCTCCGTCGGCCTGCAGGGGCTCGCTGCCCAGCGGAACCTCCGACGAGAGGTCGCCCGAGGTCGAACCCGCGTCGACGTCGACGGCGGAGCCCTCGGCGATTCCGATCTCGACGTCGCCGGAGACGCTCGTGAAGCGGACGTCGCCCGAGACGACGTTGTCGAAGCGGATGTCGCCCGACACGGTCTTCGCATCGGCGGAGCCGCCGATCGGACCGACGCGGAGGTCGCCCGAGACGGTTTGGGCGGACACGTCCGCCTCGACCCGGTCGAGGTCGGCATCGCCGCTGACCGTCTTGACGCTCGCGCCGCCGGCGACCTCGCCGCGCAGGCGGACGTCGCCGGAGACCGAGTTCACTCCGAGCGCGCTGAAGTGTCCGCCGAGCTGCGTGTCGGCCGACGCCGTCTTGATCCGGACCTCTGCGCCATGCGGGACCGTTGCGCGCACCTTCAGGTCGTTTCCGAACACGATCGCGAACGGGGAGAGCGAGAAGGCGAATTTGCCCTTGCCGCGGTACGAGACCGTCAGGCGGTTGCCGTCCTGGCGGATCTCGACCTCCTCGAGGAGCCGCTCGTCGCCGTCGACGGTGACGAGCGACTCCTCGCCTTCGGCCGTCTCGACCTCGATGTCGCCGGAGGGTATTCCGACTTCGAGCTCGAGCGGCAGTGGAGTGGTGAAGGCGCGCTCGAGCATCTCAGGCGCCAATCCGGGTGTTCAGCCTCTTGACGCGGAGCCGGATCTCGCTGTCGCTGGGAGCGGGCCGCCGGTCGGGGCGGAGCGTGCTGTTGCGGAGTGCGAGGACGTGGCGGTAGTCGGGGATCATGCCTCTCTCCTTTCAGTTGCGGCCGTAGCCGGTCAGGCGATTGCGGCTGCTGCCGGACGATTGACGGCGGGACTCGACGGCGCGCTGAAGCGCCTGGACGAGCCACGTGTTGACGGAAGCGCCTTCGCGTGCTGCGGAGGACTCGACGCGCTGCTTGAGGCTCTCGGGGAGCCGGAGCGTGATCCGGGCCGAGAACGCCTCGTCGGCCGCCTCCGGCGCGGTGCCGTCCTCGCGGACGAGCACGAGCTGGAGGTCGCGGCCGGCGACGCGCAACTCCACGTGCGCGGAGTCGAGCTGCTCGTTGAGCTCGAGCGCCGCTTCGGCGAGGGCGTCCTGAATTCTCCTGCCGAGGGACGCCTCGATCGCAACCGAGAGGAGGTCGGCCGCCCGCGACGTGTTCTCGTCGCCGAGTGCCGCGACACTGCCGAGGTCCTCCCGGAGCGCTTGGATGAGACCGTCGATCTGCATGGCGGCACTATGACATCACAATGATGTCATGTCAAGGTCAATTTGACGCCAAGATGACGACAGCCCGCGTCAGCGGGCCGTGAGAGCGCGTGGTTGAGCCGAAAAGCGTGACTACATCAGGCCGCAATTCCGGGCCGTATTCGGCCACGGCGAGAAGCCGCGCGAGTGTGAGGCGCGCACGGCGACCCAGATCTGCTCGAGCGCGCTCCAGTGATCCGCCGTGCCCTTGTGGCGCAGGAGCCAGCCGCCGTAGGCCCGCTGGAACGAGTAGTCCATCTGGAGGCCGCCCCAGTATGGGCCGCCGGAGTCCGCCCAGCTTCCCTCGTAGTGGTGGATGCAGATCCAGCCCCGCAGCTCGGGTGGATGCTTCGCGCGCCACCAGGCGCTGTGCGCGCGATGCTGCCAGCGCCGGGCGAGGTGCCGCAGCCGCACGAGTGAGCGAGCGGCGAGGAAGCGCGGCGATCCGCCGGCCGGCGGGCGGCCGCGCACGACGGTCAGCCAGTGCCGCGTGTCCGCCCGGAAACGGCGGATATGGCGCCGCGAGGCCGCTGCGTCCCGCACTTCCCAGCGCGAGGGCCCCTTTGCGGCGGCAGTCGCGACGACCGTCGTGCTCGTGGTCGTGCCCGAGCTGGTGCTCGGAGTGGCACTTCCTTCGGTTGTTTTCGAGCCGGCCGCCGCCGCAGCAGCGGCCATGCCTACGAACGCGAGCAGCAGCCCGCAGGCCAGGATAGAGCGCCGCAAATCGAGTTACCTCCTAGTCGATTGCAAGTCGTAGGCCGAACGGGCGGGAAGACGCCCTGCAGGCGAGCACCGCTCGGCGCGGCTTATGCGATCGGTGTCACGAGGTTAGCGACGCCGCTGTTTGTATGTTGTTAAGGCAACGCTTGTAACTCAGCGATTGGCCAATTTGGGTCGGAAAGACGCCGGAATGTGCGCGGGAGCGACGAATCCTGCGTAAAGCAGCACCGCCCCGAGGGCGATCCCGATCGCGCTTTCCGCGGCGCCGAGACCTGCGAGTGCGCTGCTCGTCGCCGCCGCGGCGATGCCGGCGATGATCAGGCCGTTCCCGAGCGGGCGCCGGCGGAAGGAGCGGAGCGCGACGACGACGACCGCGAGCGTCCCGGCGATGTTCGCGACGATCGCCAGCAGGCGGGCCGGCAGGAAGTCGAGATGGTCCTGCGCCGCAGGGATGCCGTGGGCCGCGAAGGCGCCGTGTACCGGAACCGCAATTGCGATGCCGACTGCGAACCCGACGTAGACGAGCACGACCGGCGCGGCGCGGCGGCGACCCGCGAGGAGCAGGGAGCCGGCGCCGAGGAGCGGCGCGGTGAGGAGCCCGCCGGCGGCGTAGTAGACCCGGAACGCGCGGTCGTCCCAGCCCGCAGCCTCGCCCCACGCGATCGCGGCGGCGGCGACCGCGTAGGCGGCGAGCCCGGCGCTCCAGGCGAGCAGCTCCGGCCGGCCGCTACTGCGGTACCTCCCCGCGAGCAGGCCCGCGAGCCGGAAGGCGAGCAGTGCCGCGGCGAACGCGACGAGCGCTTCCATGTCCCGCAGCCTACGGTCCCCGCGCCAAGAGCACAGCTCTTCGCGCGGCTATACGCTCGTGACGTGGCGACGAAGCGGTACCTGTTCACGCCCGGGCCGACGCCGGTGCCGCCCGAGGTGCTGGCGGCCGTCGGCGCGCCCGTCATCCACCACCGGAGCCCGGAATTCCTCCCCGTCTACGAGCGCGTGCTCACCCGTCTGCGGGAGGTCTGCCGGACGGAGAACGACGTGCTCCTCTTCGGCGCCTCCGGAACCGGCGCCTTCGAGTCGGCGGTGGCGAACCTCGTCTCGCCGGGCGAACGGCATCTCGTGATCTCCGCCGGCAGCTTCGGAGACCGCTGGGTCGCCATGACGACCGCATTCGGGGCCGACGTCGACGTGCTCCGGTACGCCTGGGGAGAGACCCCCGACGCGGACGACCTTCGCGCACGCCTCGGCGAGCAGGAGGCGAAGGCGGTCTGGTTCGTGCAGTCCGAGACCTCCACCGGGGTCGTCGCCGACGTGCAGGCGCTCGCGGCGGCCGCGAAGGAGACGGGCACGCTCGTCGTGGTCGACGCGGTCTCGAGCCTCGGCGCCGTCCCGTGCGAGACCGACGCGTGGGGTCTCGACGTCGTGGTCTCCGGTTCGCAGAAGGCACTGATGACCCCGCCCGGCCTCGGCCTGGCCGCAGTCTCCGAGGCCGCGCTTGCTGCAACCGGGTCGTCGCCTCGCTTCTACTTCGACTGGGCGCGGACGCAAAAGGCGCAGCAGACGCTCGACGCGCCGTTCACGCTGCCGGTCTCGCTCGTCGCCGGTCTCGACGTCGCGCTCACGCTCCTGCTCGAGGAGGGGCTGGAGGCTTCGTTCGACCGCCATGTCCGGCTCGGCCGGGCTGCGCGGGCCGGGGTGAAGGGGCTGGGGCTCGAGCTCTTCTCCCCGGACGAGGACCGGAGCGCCGTCGTGACCGCCGTTCGTGCGCCCGCAGGCATCGATTCCGGCGACGTGATCCGGGGCGTCCGCGACCGCTTCGGGATCACGATCGCGAACGGCCAGGGGGAGCTGAAAGGAAAGATCTTCCGCCTCGGTCACATCGGCTGGTTCGACGTCTTCGACATCACGACGCAGATCGCGGCGGTCGAGCTCGTGCTGAGCGATCTCGGCGCCGACGTCGAGCGCGGCGTCGCAGTCACCGCGGCGTTGGAAGCTTTCAGCTCCGAGCCGTCTCGCACGTGACGCACCGCGTCCTCGTTCGCGAGGAGATCTCGGAGGCGGGGGTCGACCTCCTCCGTTCCCGTTTCGAGGTGGACGTCGACGCCGAGAGCGCGCTCGAGGAGATCATCGGCGGCTACGACGCGATCGTCGTCCGTTCCGCCACGAAGTTGAACGCCGACCTGATCGAGCGCGCCGAACGGCTGAAGGTGATCGGGCGCGCGGGCGTGGGCGTCGACAACGTCGACGTCGACGCGGCGACGCGGCGCGGGATCATCGTGGCGAACGCGCCCGAGTCCACCGTCGTCTCCGCCGCCGAGCACACGATCGGGCTGCTGGTCGCCCTCGCCCGCAACATCCCGCAGGCGCATGCCGCGCTCAAGCAGGGCCGCTGGGAGCGCAGCTCGTACGGCGGAATCGAGCTCGCAGGCAAGACACTCGGCGTGCTCGGCTTCGGCCGGATCGGCCAGCAGGTGGCGCGGCGCGCGCTCGGTCTCGGGATGCGCGTGGTCGCCTACGACCCGTACGTCGCCGGCGAGCGGTTCCGCGAGCTTGGAGCCGACCCCGTCGAGACGCCGGAGGAGGTGTACGCGGTGGCGGACTTCGTCACGCTCCACCAGCCGTTGACCGCGGAGACGCGCGGCTCGGTCGGCGCGGCCGCCTTCGAGGCGATGCGACCGGGCGTGCGCATCGTGAACGCAGCCCGCGGGCCGCTCCTCGACGAGGAGGCGCTGCTCGCGGCGCTCCGCTCGGGCCGGGTCGCCGGCGCGGCGCTCGACGTGTTCGCGGAGGAGCCCTACTCGGGCCCGCTCCTCGAGCTCGACAACGTGGTCGTCACACCGCATCTGGCCGCATCGACCGGGGAGGCACAGGACCGTGCGGGTCTGATCGTCGCGGAGCAGGTCGCGGCGGCACTTGACGGCGGCCGCGTCTCGAACGCCGTCAACATCCCCGTGATCGGCGCCGAGGACCTCGAGGTGCTCGGCCCGTACGTGCCGCTGGCCTCGAGGCTCGGCCGCATCGCGATGGAGCTGTGGGACGGCGCGGCCGAGGAGATCGTGATCACCGTGTACGGCGCCCTCGCGGACTACGACGCGCGCCTGCTCACCGTGGCGGCGCTAAACGGCGCCTTCCAGGGTCGCGCCGACCGGCCTGTGAACTACGTCAACGCGCCGCTCATCGCGGCCGAGCGCGGGATCGAGGTGCGTGAGGAGCGGTCTCACTCGGCTCGCGACTACACGAACCTCGTCCGGGTCGAGCTGCGCGGCGCCGGAGCTCGGGTCCGGGTCGCGGGGACGACGATCGGCAGCGACCACCGCCCGTGGCTCGTCAACATCCTCGGCTTCGAGATCGAGCTGGAGCTCGCGCCGCTCTTCGTGCTCTGCCTCTACGACGACGTGCCCGGGGTGATCGGCCGCGTTGGGACGCTGTTCGGCGAGGCCGGCGTCAACATCGCCGGCATGACCGTCTCGCGCAGCCTGCGCGAGGGCAAGGCTCTGATGGCGCTCACCGTCGACTCGGCGCCTTCCGACGAGCTCGTCGAGCGGCTGCGGGGCGAGGGCTTCGACGACGCCCGCGTGCTCGAGCTCGGGCCCGTCGCAGATTGAAAGCTAGGACTCGCTCGGCGCAGGCCTTCTCCGAGGGTCGAGCCGGATCACGGTCCGCCGTACGGTCGCCTGCACCTTCTCGACGACATGGAAGCGACTCCGCTCGGAGACCACGCGCTCGATTGCGGGCTGGTCGTGGCCGGGAGCAAGCAGGAACGTGGTCGGCTTGGCGCGCACGCGTTCGTACTCGGTGAGCGCGGCCCGGACGCGCTCGGTGCAGCTCGGGTCGGCGCACTCGCAGACGAAATCGGTCTTCTCGGCGCCGAAGCTCTCGGCGCTCTCCGCTATGCGTTCGTTGACATCGCGAAACAGCGCCTCGTTCAGGGCGCGTCGTTCGTTGTCGCTCACGCTCGTCTCCCTTTTGGCATTGACGTGTCCGGGTTTCTGAACGGCCGACAGCCCCGCTCGGTTTCGCCTCGCTACGGTCCCGCGCATGGAACGCTGGCCGGAGCCCGTTGCGCGCGTCGCCGAGGTGCTGCAGCGCGCCGGCGTCGACGCACGGGTCGAGGAGTTTCAGGAGGGGACGCCGACCGCAGGCGCGGCGGCGAAGGCCGTCGGCGCCTCTCGCAGGCAGATCGTGAAGTCGCTGGTCTTCATCGCCGACGGTCGTCCCGTGCTCGCGCTCGTTTCGGGCGACCGTCGGGCCGACGAGACGAAGGTGGCCGCTGCGGCCGGAGCCAAGGCCGCGCGAGTCGCCCGTCCGAACGAGGTCGTCGCGGCCACGGGGTTCGAGCCGGGAGGCGTCGCACCGTTCCCGGCGCCCGGCATCTCGCAGGTGCTGATGGCGGAGGAGCTCCTCGCCCACGACCGCGTCTGGATCGGCGCCGGCTCCGACCGTCACATGGCCGGGCTCGCACCGCTCGACCTGGTACGGCTCACGCAGGCCCGCACGGCGGATCTCACTTAGGAGATATTCAAGCCGTCCGGGTACGATTCGTCGTGCCAGCACCTCGACCGAAGGGACCAGCCGCAGATGCTTGAGACGAAGAAGATCTGGATGAACGGCGAGCTGGTGGACTGGGGCGACGCGACCGTCCACGTCGGCACGCACGGGCTGCACTACGGCTCGGGCGTCTTCGAGGGGATTCGCGCTTACGAGACCGAGCGCGGCACCTCCGTCTTCCGCCTCACGGACCACCTCGAGCGGCTCCGGCGGTCGGCGCAGCTCCTCTACCTGGAGCTCCCGTACTCGGTCGAGGAGATGCGGCGCGCGACCTGGGACGTCGTCGCCGCGAACGAGTTGCCATCGAGCTACCTCCGGCCGATCGCGTTCGTCGGCTACGGGGAGCTCGGCGTGTCGGCCGTGGGGAACCCGATCGACGTCGCGATCATGTCGTGGCCGTGGGGCGCGTACCTCGGTGAGGACGGCCAGCGGAACGGGATCCGCGCCAAGATCTCGAGCTGGCAGCGGGTCGGCCCCAACGTCATCCCGCACGTCGCGAAGGCGACCGGCGTCTACGTCAACTCGATGCTCGCCGTCGGGGAGGCGAATCGCGCCGGCTACGACGAGGCGATTCTGCTCACCGCCGAGGGCAACGTCGCCGACGGCTCCGGCGAGAGCATCTTCGTCGTCCGCGACGGCGTCATCTACACGCCGGATCTTTCCGCGTCGATCCTCGTCGGCATCACACGCGACTCCGTGATCCAGATCGCACAGGATCTCGGCCATCGCGTCGTCGAGAAGCCGATCATCCGCACCGACCTCTATCTCGCCGACGAGGTGTTCATGGTCGGGACGGCCGCCGAGGTGACGCCGATCCGCGAGATCGACGACCAGGCGATCGGCCCGCCCGGCCCTGTCACCCAGGAGATCCAGCAGGCCTACCTCGACACCGTGCACGGGCGCAGCGAGCGCTGGAGCCAGTGGCTCGAGTTCGCGCCTGCCGCCAGCGCGGCCACAGGCGGCGCGACTTCCGGGCCGGGCGACGCCGGCACGGCCGGCGACGCTCCCAGCCGCGGTCCCGCGCCGGCGTGAGACAGGAAGTGGAGTCGGTCCCGCTCTCGGGGCCGTACCTCGGCGAGCGGGAGGAGGAGCTCGTCCTCGAAGTGCTCCGCTCGGGCCGGCTCTCGCTCGGGCCGACGATCGACTCGTTCGAGGAGCTCGTCGCGGAGCGCGTCGGCGCCCCCTACGCGGCGGCCGTCTCCTCGGGCACGACGGGGCTGCATCTGCTCTGTATCAGCGCCGGCATCGCTCCCGGCGACGAGGTCATCACGTCCCCGTACTCGTTCGCGGCGTCGGCGAACTGCTTCATGTACGAAGGCGGGATCCCGGTCTTCGCGGACATCGATCCGGGTACGTTGAACCTCGACCCCGCCGCGGTCGAGTCCGCGGTCACCGAGCGGACGAAGGCGATCGTCGGCGTCGACATCTACGGGTACCCGGGTGAGCTCGACGAGCTGCGCGCGATCGCCGACCGTCACGGGCTCGCGCTGATCGACGACTCGTGTGAGGCGCTCGGCGCCGAGTATCGCGGCAAGCCTCTCGGCTCGCACGGCATCTCGTCCGTGTTCGCCTTCTATCCGAACAAGCAGATCACGACCGGCGAGGGCGGCATGGTGGTCACGCACTCCGAGGAGGAGTGGCACCTGATCCGCTCCCTCCGCAACCAGGGACGGCCGGAGCCGGGCGGCTGGCTCGAACACGTCCGGCTCGGCTTCAACTACCGGCTGAGCGACATCGCGGCGGCGCTCGGGATCGGCCAGCTCGAGCGGCTCGACGAGATCCTGGCTCTGCGCCGCGCCGCGGCGAAGCGCTATGACGAGCTGCTGCGCGAAAGCGACAGCCTCGAGTTGCCCTGCGCGGACGACGAGGCTCACCAGCGGTCGTGGTTCGTCTACGTCGTCCTCTTCCCGGACTCGGCGGCGCGCGAGCGGGCGATCGCCGCCTTCGAGCGCGAGGGGATCGGGTACAACCGCTACCTCCCGTCGATCCACCTCCAGCCGTACATGCGAGAGCGGTTCGGCTTCGAAGAGGGACTGTGCCCGGTCGCCGAGGACGTCAGCTCCCGCTCGCTCGCGCTCCCGTTCTTCACCGGCATCGAGCAGGCGGCGCAGGAGCGCGTGGCCGAGGTTCTCTCCTCGGCCCTATGAAGCTGCAGAGCCTCGATCGTGCCGAGCCGTTCGCGACGAAGGACGGGTCGACCATCCGGGAGCTGCACCGCACGGCGGCGCAGAGCCTTGCCGAGGCGACGCTCGAGCCGAGTCAGGCGACGGAGCGCCACTACCACGAGCGCACCGAGGAGATCTATCTCGTGACGAAGGGCTCGGGCTCGCTGGAGGTCGACGGCGAGACGCGCAGGGTTCGTCCCGGCGACGCGGTTCTCATCCCGCCCGGTGCGTGGCACACGCTGGAGAACGACGGCACGAGCGAGTTGACCATCCTCTGCATGTGCTCGCCGGCGTACTCCGACGAGGACACGTTCTTCGAATAGCGCTGCGGCGCATGAGATGATCCGACCGTGACGGACGGCGCTATGCGAATGGTCTTTCTCGGCTTCGGCAAGTGGGCGCGTGCGGACCGGATCTACGCGCTCGAGCCGATCACCGGAGACGAGCGCGGCGGCGGCAGGCGCACGCGCGTCTGGATCGACGGCATCGCGGAGCCGATCCTCGCCGGCCGCACCGAGCGCACGATCCTCCACGACATGGGCCAGGACTCGGCGGTTGCCAGCGCGGCCTACGACGAAGCACTCGACCTCGCCGAGCGGGTGGCGAAGGCAGTCGACGAGGGCTCGTTCGACGTTCGCGACCTCGGGCGTCGCGCGCGGGGCGTGCTGGAGAAGACGGCGAAATCGGCCGAGCCAGAGCAGCTCTTCTAAGCGCGCCGGTGGCGGGTGAGCGGCTGACGCGCGAGTTCTTCGCGCGCTCGGTGCACGAGGTGGCGCCCGAGTTGATCGGTGCGACGCTCTCCGTCGACGGCGTGGGCGGGACGATCGTCGAGGTCGAGGCGTACGACCAGGACGACCCCGCGAGTCACGGCTTCGGCGGCCCGACCGCGCGCACGGCATCGATGTTCGGCCCGCCCGGGCATGCCTACGTCTATCGCTCGTACGGGATCCACTGGTGCCTCAACCTCGTCTGCGCGCCGGCCGGCCGCGCGGAGGCGGCGCTTGTGCGGGCGCTCGAGCCGACCCACGGGCTCGCGGTGATGCGCGAGCGGCGCCGTCTCGAGGCCGCACGTGCGCTCTGCTCGGGCCCGGGCAAGCTCTGCCAGGCACTCGGCATCACGCGCGCCTGCGACGGACTGGCTCTCGACGAGCCGCCGTTCGAGCTCGTGGCACGTGAGTCCGCGCCGCCGCTCGTCGTCGGGCCGAGGATCGGCATCACGCGGGCGGTCGACCAGCCGTGGCGCTACGGCCTCGCCGGCTCGCCCTTCCTCAGCCGCCGCTTCTAGGATCAGCCCGTGGCGATCGAACAACTGACGCGCAACGCCGTCAACGTCCTGCCCGCCGGGGAGCTCGAGAAGAAGCTCGCGCTCGGCCGGCCGTTACGCGTGAAGTTTGGAATCGACGTCACGTCGCCCGACATCCACGTCGGACGCGGCATTCCGCTGCAGCGGATGCGCGCGTTCCAGGACGAGGGCCACAAGGCCGTCTTCATCGTCGGGGACTACACGACGCGAATCGGCGACCCGTCGGGGCGCTCCAGCGAGCGGCCGATCCTCTCCGACGAGGAGATCGACGCAAACGCGCAGCGCTACCTCGAGCAGGCGAAGGCGATCCTCCGCGACGACCCCGAGCTGCTCGAGGTGCGGTACAACGGCGAGTGGCTCTCGAAGCTCTCCTACGCGGACGTCGTCCGGCTGGGTCGCATCGTCACCGTCGCGCGGATGCTCGAGCGCGACGACTTCGAGAAGCGCTACCGCGCCGGCGAGCCGATCTCCGTCTCGGAGCTGCTCTACCCGCTCATGCAGGCGTACGACTCGGTCGCGATCGAGGCCGACGTCGAGCTCGGCGGAACCGACCAGCTCTACAACCTGCTCGCAGGCCGTGAGGTCATGCAGGCGTACGGGCTCGAGCCGCAGGTCGTGCTCACCACGCCGCTCCTCGTCTCGTGGGACGGCGAGAAGATGAGCTCGTCGGTCGGCAACAACGTCCCCCTCACGGCCGCGCCCGAGGAGATGTTCGGCCGGACGATGCGGATCCCCGACTCGCAGCTCGAGGAGTGGTGGACGCTGATTGCGGAACAGCCGGTTCCGGCGGGCGATCCGATGCAGGCGAAATTGGAGCTGGCGAAGTGGATCGTCGCGCGCTCCCACGGGGAGGAGGCCGCAACGGCTGCCGCGGAGCACTTCCGCCGCGTCGTACAGGAACACGAGATTCCCGAGGACGTGCAGGAGCACCCGCTGCCCGACGGCGATCCGGTGCATCTGCCGGCTCTCCTCGCCGACGCTTTCAGCCTCTCCACGAGCGAGGCCCGTCGGCTGATCGCCCAGCACGCGGTGAAGCTCGACGGCGACGCGGTGAGCGAGCTCGACCTCCCGCGGGCGCGGCTGGCGGGGGCCGTCCTCCAGGCCGGCAAGCGGCGCTTCGTTCGGCTCAACGAAGCCACTTGACGCGCGCTATTGCCTTGCTACACTTCCCCGGCTGCCCGAGAGGGCGGCTTGAAAAAAGTCCCTGCAAGCGAGCGAAAACGGAGAGCCTCAGGAGGATTCCCTTAAGTGGAAGTCCAGCAAGTCCCGAGGCCTCTGGCGCGAGTCGAGGCCTTTTTCATGTCGTCCCGAAGGCTCGGTCCTTGAAAACTCAACAGCGTGCGTTTACGTCGAGGCCACATCCCTCGTGGATGTGGTTGAGAACGAAACCTGTCTCCATCCTTCGGGATGGGACTTTGAGCACAAGCTCAAAGTGACAAAAGACTGGCCGGTTTACCGGTCACCTTTCTTCACGGAGAGTTTGATCCTGGCTCAGGACGAACGCTGGCGGCGCGCTTAATACATGCAAGTCGAGCGAGAACCAGGGCTTCGGCTCTGGGGACAGCGGCGAACGGGTGAGTAACACGTGGGTAATCAACCCCCGACACCGGGATAGCCCAGGGAAACTTGGATTAATACCGGATGCTCCGTCTGGCTCTCGAGCCGGCCGGAAAAGGGTAGCTTCGGCCTCCGGTCGGGGACGAGCCCGCGGCGGATTAGCTTGTTGGTGATGTAAAGGCTCACCAAGGCGACGATCCGTAGCTGGTCTGAGAGGACGATCAGCCACACTGGGACTGAGACACGGCCCAGACTCCTACGGGAGGCAGCAGTAGGGAATCTTGCGCAATGGGCGAAAGCCTGACGCAGCGACGCCGCGTGAGGGAAGAAGGCCTTCGGGTTGTAAACCTCTTTCAGGAGGGACGAAGCCACTCGGGTTAATAGCCCAGAGGGTGACGGTACCTCCAGAAGAAGCCCCGGCTAACTACGTGCCAGCAGCCGCGGTAATACGTAGGGGGCAAGCGTTGTCCGGATTTATTGGGCGTAAAGAGCGTGTAGGCGGCCAAGCAGGTCCGCTGTGAAAACTCGAGGCTCAACCTCGAGAGGTCGGTGGAAACCGTTTGGCTAGAGTCCGGAAGAGGAGAGTGGAATTCCCGGTGTAGCGGTGAAATGCGCAGATATCGGGAAGAACACCCGTGGCGAAGGCGGCTCTCTGGGACGGTACTGACGCTGAGACGCGAAAGCGTGGGGAGCGAACAGGAT
>DATBAH010000127.1:0-5080 GCA_036271615.1 Gaiellaceae bacterium | reverse complement strand
CGGAGATCAGGAGGTGCTCGAACCCCGCCTTCTCCGCCTCGACCGCGTTGCGGACGAGGTCGGCGGGTGGGTGCTCCTCCGACGAGAGCCAGTAGCCGATCTCCATGACGACGACGTACCGAGCCTGCGGGTTGTAAAACTCGGCGTATGGCTGAGAGGCACATCGTCGGGCTCGGCGGCGGAGGCGACACGCCGGAGCAGACGAAGCGCCTCCACGACTACGTCTTCGGGATCATCGGCAAGGAGCGGCCGAAGGTCATGTACGTGCCGACGGCGATCGGCGACGACCCTGACGGCTTCGCGAAGGTCTTCGACCGCTTCGGCGAGCGTGCGCAGCTCACGCATCTCCGCACGTTCCCGTGGCCGCCGGAGCGGCTCCGCGAGCTGATCCTCGCGCAGGATGGGATCTACGTCAGCGGTGGCAACACTGCGAACATGCTCGCGATCTGGCGCGTGCACGGGATCGACGGCTACCTACGCGAGGCGTGGGAGAACGGCGTCGTCTTCTGGGGCGCGAGCGCGGGGATGATCTGCTGGTTCGAGGCGGGCGTGACCGACTCGTTCGGCCCGCAGCTCGAGGGAATGGACTGCCTCGGCTTCCTGCCCGGCAGCGCGTGCCCGCACTACGACGGCGAGGAACGGCGCCGGCCCCGCTACCGCGAGCTCGTCGAGGGCGGCCTCGCCGAGGGGATCGCGGCGGACGACGGTGTAGGGCTGCACTACGTGGGAACCGAGCTGCGTGAGGTCGTCACGTGCCGGCCCGGGGCGACGGCGTACCGGGTGACACGCGACGGCGAGGAGAAGCTCGACGCGAAGGAGCTCTGATGGACACGCAGCGTGCGGCCGAGGTACAGGCGGTGCTCGAGGGAGTCGACTTGCCGGCGACGAGGGACGAGCTGATCGCGTACGCGCGCCGGCACGATTCCTCGGTCGCCAGCGACCTCCTGGGATTGCCGGACGAGGAGTTCGACCGCCTCGACTCGGTCGGCGAGCTGCTGTCGCTCGCGCCGGCCGCGCCGAAGGTGCCGGAGCCCCCGCCGCGCCCGGAGAGCGGAGCACCGCCCGGCGGCGACGACTACCTGCAGCCGTTCCCGTCGGACACGGGCCGTGTGCGCCACGACGCGCCTCGCGACAACCCGCCGCAAAAGGCGATCGAGCAGGCATCGCAGCGCCAGACGCGCCAGCAAGACGCGTAGCGCTATTGCTCGACGGCGAGCTGGGCCAGCCGGTCGGCCTCGCGCCCCAGCGTCTGGAGCGCTTCGACCTCCTGGTCGAGATTGGCGCGGAGGAGGCCGCAGACATCCTCCGCCCCCAGCGCGTGCGCGAGCCGGATCGCTCCTTCGTACGCGTTGATCTCGTAGTGCTCGGTTCCCATCGCGGCCGCGACGTGCACCGCCGCGCGCAGGTTCGGCGCGACTGTGGGCGCCTCGGCCCCGTGCTCGGTCCGCAGGCCGTCGAGCCCGTAGGCCGGACGGCCCGCCGGCACCGCGCCGAGCGCGAGGAACGCCCGCTTCAGGTTCCCGACGTGGTCGCGCGTCTGATCGAGGTGCTCCGAGAGCACCTTCGTCAGGCCGTCGTCGTCCAATTCTCGGAGCAGCTCCGGGAGGACGAGCCGCGCCAACGTCTCTTCGACGGTCAGGAGCCGGCCGAGCTCCTCGAGGAGGAGGGCTCGGCCGGTTTCGACCTGCGGCCGGCGCTTGACGGCCGGCGCCTTGCCGGGAACCGCGGACACGCTACTGGCCCTTCTTCACGCCGGGCTCGGCCCACTCGAGCTGGATCGGCTTCACCGGCTGGCCGCCCGGCTTGTTCGCCTCGGCCGACGGCTTTCCGAGCGGCAGGATCACCTTGCCCGCACCCGCGAGCAGCATGATCGCCGTCGCCGTGTAGTACGCGAGGATCGCGGACGCGACGAGCACCCAGCCTGCCACCTTCACCCAGCCGGTGGAGCCGGCCGAGAGGCCGATCGCCAGCAGCGCGGATCCGACCGCCAGGACGGCGAGGACGCTGAAGACGGCCATGCTCTCCGCGATTGCGGCGAGCGCGCCGGCCGCCGTGATCGCAGCGAGCGTGTAGAACCACATCGCGAACGCGGGGTCGGAGATCGAGCCCGCAGGATGATCCGGCAGCCAGCCGGCCATCACGAGCACGTTGAAGATCCCGAAAGCGATCCAGAACGCGCCCCACATGCCGTGCATCGCCGTCGCGACCACGTCCCGGACGCGGTAGGCCCACATTCCGGCCATGAACTGTGCGATGCCGCCGAACGTGGCGGCGAACGGCCAGAGCTCACCGTTCGTCTTCGCGCCTCCGTAGACGCCCGTCAGATGCAGCGCGACCATGAACGTCGCACTCGCGAACCCGAACAGGCCGAGCACGGACGGAGCCGCGAACGGCTGCAGCACCACACGGGGGCGGGCGAACCCGTCTTCCCACTCGGTGCCGCGCTCGACCGTTACGACTCGACGCGCCTCTGTGGTTGCCATCTCTACGCTCCTTTCCGTTCTTTCGACCGAAGGCGCTCCTTCTGCGGGAGCACCGTGTAGCGGGGGTCCCGGGCCGACTGGAACCCCGCCTTGAACACCGACCAGCGGAGAGAGAGCTCTCCGGCGAGGACGAGCGCGCCGCCGGCGACGGTCGCCGCGCGGCTGCGCCTCCCCCTCAACGCGAGCAGCGAGGCGCCGGCGAGCGTGCAAGCCTTCGCCGTCCTCGCGTAGCGGCCCGCTTCGCCCTGCTCGTACACCTCGCCGACGAAGCCGAGCCTCCGGCGCATCGCCGTCATCAGACCGAGCTCCGTCGCGACTCCTGCGATCGCCGCGCGCCGCGCCGGGCCTGCCGATTCGAGCGGCGCGAATATCGCCGCAGCGGCGCCCGCGCTCGCAGCGGCGCTCGCGCCGAAGAGCCACGGCAGCTCGTCACGCGCCTCGCTCCACACCGGGATCGCCGTGTTCGCGATCAGCGCGCCGGTGTACGTCGCGAGCGGTGGGCCGGTGACGAACGACACCGCCTCGGCCGCCCACTTGAGCGGCCGCAGTGTGTCGGCCAGCTCGAGGAGGGCCGCGGTGGTCGACGCGCCTCCCGACACGAAGAGGATCCAGCTGCCGACGCTCATCGGCGAGGTGACCTTGAACATCCGCAGCATGTTCAGGAAGCGCTCGGGCCGACCGAGATCCGAGATGAGCAGCGCGGGCGAGGCGACGTCGGCGGCGGCGCCGACGAGCAGGGCCGTCTTCGCGAGCGGGTCGTTGCGCGTCAGACGCGCGAAGCCGTGCAGGACGGACGACGCCCCGGCGACTCCGCCGGTGAAGAAGTAGAAGGGGATCTCGGGCTTCCAGACCGGCTCCTTGACGATCGGGCGGCCGTAGTACGACTCCATCGTCGTCCCGCGCTCGGTGACCGACTCGCTCATTCGGGTCCTCCGGCGAACGCGGCGGCGATGCCGACGACGAGCGCGGCGGCGGCGAGCGCGGTCGAGCGCCAGAGCCGCGGCAGGTGCTTGGTCGGAACGACCGGGTCGGGCGGCAGGCCGTAGACCTCGGGCTCGTCGAGCAGCAGGAAGAAGGCGCCGAACCCGCCGACGCCGTCGTCGGGCGAGTCGCCGTAGAGCCGCGGGCCGTTCCAGCCCTCCGCCTCGAGCTTCTCGAGCCGTTTCCCTGCCCGTTCGCGCAGCTCGTCGAGCTCGCCGAACTGGATCGAGTCGGTCGGGCACGCCTTCGCGCACGCCGGCTCGTGGCCTCCCTTGAGCCGGTCGTAGCAGAGCGTGCACTTCCAGACGCGGCCGTCCTCCTTCCCGCCGAGCATCGGCAGCGAGAGCGGGGCGTCGTTCGACGAGCGCGGCAGCTTCCGCTGGTCGATCACGCCAAATGGGCAGGCAGGCACGCAGTAGCCGCAGCCGTTGCAGATGTCCTCCTGCACGACGACGGTCCCGAACTCGGTGCGGAAGAGCGCGCCGGTCGGGCAGACGTCGAGGCAGCCCGCGTGCGTGCAGTGCTTGCAGACGTCGGACTCCATCAGCCAGCGCAGCGGCTCGGGCGCTGCCGCGGCGTCGGACTCCACGGTCGCGGTCTCGCCGTCGAGCTTCAACGGCTTGCGCTGCTCGACGAACGCGACGTGGCGCCAGCTGTTCGCGTCGAGGCGCGAGGTGTTGTCGTAGCTCTCGCCTGTCCAGTGGAGGCCGTCGTCGGGGATGAGGTTCCACTCCTTGCACGCGACCTCGCACGCCTTGCAGCCGATGCAGACCGTGGTGTCGGTGAAGAACCCGACCCGGGGCTTCGCCTCGTCGCCGTACGTCGTCGCCGCGGTCGTCGTCACCGTTCGGCCTCTGCGCGCTTACGCGCCACGGACTCGGGCAGTGCCGAGCCCTTCGGTCTCCGGCCGGGCGCGATGTCGCACGAGAGCGCCTTGACCTCCTGGATGTGCACGTTCGGATCGAGCGTCATGTGCGTCAGGTCGTTCGCGGCCCCGCCGGTCGTCAGCCCGCGCGTGCCCCAGTGGTAGGGCAGCCCGACCTGGTGGCGCTCGACGCCGGCGATCCGCACGGGCCGCATGCGGTCCGTGACCATCACACGCGCCTCGATCGCCGACCGCGCGGTCGAGATCGTCGCCCAGCCTCCGTGCTCGAGCCCGCGTTCGCGCGCCAGCTTCGGGTGCACCTCGACGAACATCTGCGGCTGTAGCTCCGCGAGGTACGGCAGGAAGCGGCTCATGCCGCCCGCGGTGTGGTGCTCGGTCAGCCGATACGTCGTGAGCACGAACGGGTACTCCTCGGAGCCCGGCGGGTCGTCCGGGTCCTCGGCGAGCTCGTTCTGCTGTCGCGCCGGGTTCGCCCGCTGCCCGTAGAGCGGGTTCGCGAACGGGGACTCGTGCGGCTCGTAGTGCGCCGGCAGCGGGCCGTCGACGAGACCCTGTGGGACGAAGATCCAGCCGAGCCCGTCCGCCTGCATGATGAACGGGTGGTCGCCGCGGATCGCTGCGGGGCCGCGAGCGTCGTCGGGCGGCACGTAGTCCGGCGCCTTTTCGACGTCGAAGTCCGGCGTGTCGGTGCCGGTCCACTTCTTCTGGTCGCCGTCCCACCAGACGAGCT
>DATBAH010000126.1:0-10232 GCA_036271615.1 Gaiellaceae bacterium | reverse complement strand
TTCGAGGGACGCGTCGATCCGGGCGCGGTCGCCGATCTCGCGTCACGGTTCGCCGACCGCGCGGAGGTCGTCCTCGCCGACACGATCGGGGTCGCTACGCCGTCGGCGGTGCGCTCGCTCGTCGAGCGCGCGCGAGCACCTGGCTTCCACGGCCACAACACGCGCAACACCGGCTACGCGAACTGCCTGGCGGCGATCGAAGCGGGCGCGCGTGTCCTCGACGCCTCCGTCGGTGGCCTCGGCGGCTGTCCCTTCTCGCCCCGCGCGACGGGGAACGTCGCCACCGAGGATCTCGTCTACCTGCTCGAAGGGGAGGGCATCGAGACGGGCGTCGATCTCGACGCGCTCGTCGGTGTCTCGGAGTGGCTCGAGGGCGTGCTCGGCCGCACGCTCGAGGGGTACGTCTACCGCGCGGGGAGCTGGCCCCCGGCGTGAGGAGAGTCCCCTGGGAGATCTGGGGGGTTCTCGTCCTGATCGTGCTCGACGGAATCGCGGTGATCGCGACGTACTCGCGTTTCCCGACGACCTTGCTCTACAACGTCCACCACTCGGACACCGTCGCCGCGGGCTTCGGGCGGGAGCTCGTGGCGCTCAACTTCCCGTTTGCGCTGGTCGGGATCGCCCTCGTCGGCCTCGCCTGGCCGCGGCTGCACGGGCGGCTGCGGATCGCCGGCGTCGTCGCAATCGCGCTCTGCGCCGTCGTCTACTTCGCCGTCGACCAGTCGGATCTCGACGCGAAGCCGCTGAACGCCGTACCGGCGTTCGGGCTCGCGCTCGCCGTCGCGCTCGTGTTCGTTGTCGGCGTTCCGTCGGCACCGAGGACCGAGCGCGGCGACGCTGAGCGGATCGGGCTCGCCGCCGTGCTCATCTTCTTCTGCGCCCCGCTCATCGCCGCCGAGCTCGGCTTCTTCCTCGACGGCGTTCCCTTCCTCGGCTGGTTCTTCGAGACGGGGAGACTGACGACCGAGCCGGGAGTCCCGGGGCTCCATCACGCCGTCCACCACGGCCAGCACCACGGATGGCAGGCGACGATGCTGTCGCTGACCGCGCTCGCGTTCTCGCGCCTGCCGCGGCCTCGCGTGCTCGATGCGTACCTTGCGCTGATGCTCGTCTACGGCGTCGGCAACCTCGTCAACGACGACTGGCTCGAACAGGTCGTCAAGCGCGGCTGGACGAATCACGAGGTGCCGAGCCTCCTCACGCCGGCCGCGAACTGGGGCTGGGCGGTCGTGCTGGTCGGGGCGTTGGCGATCTGGCGCCTGTGGTTCCGTCAGCCGAGTCGGACGACGCCGGCGGAGGCGAGCCCGGCGATCTCGTCCTCGGCGTAGCCGAGCTCGTGGAGGATCTCGCCGGTGTGCGCGCCGAGCGCCGGCGGCGGGGCGTGGTGGCGAACGCGCACGCCGTCGGCCGAGAGCGGCGCCGCGACCGTGACGAGGTCGCCCAGCGACTGCAGGATCCCGAGCGCCTCGGTCTGGGGATGGCCAGCCGCCTCGCCGACGTCGTACACGGGCGACGCCGGGACGCCTGCGGAGACGAGCGCCTCGAGCAGCTCCACCGACTCCCGTGCCCTCGTTCGCTCCTCGAGCCGAGCCACGAGCTCGCCGCGGTTCGCAACGCGATCGGGATTCGTGCGGAAGCGCGGGTCGCCGGCGAGCTCCGGCGCGTCGAGGACGCCGCACAACGCGGCGAAGAGCTTGTCGTTGCCGGCGACGATCATGAGGTCTCCGTCTCGAGTCGGAAACACCTGGTACGGCACGATCTGCGGGAACGCGCTCCCCTCGCGACCGGGCACGAAGCCGCTGCCGAGATAGCCGACCAGCTGGGACGAGAGGAGGGACAAGGCCGTCTCGTAGAGGGAGACTTCGAGCGTGCGGCCCGCGCCGGACCGCTCACGCTCGTACAGCGCCGCCAACACACCGAGCGCCGCCCAGACGCCGGTGCCGAGATCGATCAGGGAGACGCCGACTCGCACCGGCGGCCCGTCCGCCTCGCCCGTCACGCTCATGATCCCCGACGCGGCCTGCAGCAGCGGGTCGTAACCCGGCTGCTCGCTCAGCGGTCCTCGAGGGCCGAACGCGCCGACCGAGCAGTGGACGAGCCGCGGGTTGCGCGCCCGTAGCTCCGTCGCGCCGAGGCCGCGCCGTTCGGCTGCTCCCGGCCGCAGGCTCTGGAGGAACACGTCCGCGCGGTCCGCGAGGCGGAGCACGATCTCGCGCCCACGATCGTCCCCGAGATCGAGCGAGAGCGAGCGCTTGCCGGCATTCGAGGCAAGGAACAGCGCGCCCTCTCCCTGCACGAACGGCGGCCCCCAGGCGCGGGCGTGGTCGCCGGCGAGCGGCTCGACCTTGACGACGTCGGCGCCCAGCGCCGCGAGGAGTTGCGTAGCCGTCGGCCCGGCGACCGAGGCCGTGACGTCGACGACGCGGATCCCCCGCAGCGGCGCGAGCTCCGTCATCGCTCGAGTGCGTAGAGCCAGGTCGGCAGGCCGCGAACCTCCACGTCTCGTTCATACCGTTCGCCCAGCTTCTCGGCGACCCGTACCGAGCGCGCGTTTCCCTGCTGGATGAGCGAGATCAGCCGCGTCAGCGTTCGCTCGCCGAGCGCCCAGTCGCGCAGCGCGAGCGCCGCCTCCGTGGCATAGCCGTGTCCCCAATGCTCGCGCGCGAGCCCCCAGCCGATCTCCGTCTCCGCCCCGCCGACCTCCCACGTCTGTGGGTCCCAGCGGAGGAAGCCGGCTCGTCCGAGCACGCGTCTGTCCTCCTTGCGCTCGACCACGAACATGCCCATCTCCCAGCTCTTCCAGCGCTCGAGCCAGCGCTCCACCGTCTGCTCGGCGCCGGCCAGGTCGGTGGTCGAGCCGTCGCCGATGTAGCGCATCGCCTCGGGGTCTGCGAACGCCTCCAGCAAGCCGGGCGCGTCCTCCGCCTGCGGCTTGCGGAGCAGCAGGCGCTCGGTCTGAATCACCGCGGATGCTCCCAGACGACGTGCGGCCCGTAGCCGGAGAGCTCGATCGTCTCCCCCGGAGTGGCACCGAGCCGCTCGGCGACGCGCTGCGAGCGGACGTTCGCCTCCGCGATCAGCGAGATGAGCCCTGGTGCGCGCAGCCACTCGCGGACGGCGAGCGCCGCCTCTGTCGCGTAGCCGTATCCCCAGTGCTCGCGCGCCAACGCCCAGCCGAGCTCAGGATCGCCGGCGGGTGACCGCAGCCACGTTCGCGGGTCGTAGTAGTTGGCACCCACGCGCCCGATCAGCGCGCCGTCGCTCTTCCGCTCGACAAGGAACTTGGCCGTCGGGAAGCGCTCCCAGTCGTCGACCCACCGCTGGACGACCTCCGCCGGCGGCTCGAGCCCTCCGAGCCAGTCCATCACCTCGGGATCGACGAGCCAGGCGGGCGGCGACTCGACGTCGGCGTCGGTCGGCCGCCGTAGCAACAGCCGCTCGGTCTCGATCACAGCGGAAGCATGATCGCGCGCTCGAACGAGATCACGATCTCGTCGTGCTGGTTGAGGCCTCGTGAGCGCACCCGCACGATCCCGGAGTCCGGGCGTGACTGCGATTTGCGCTTCGACAGCACCTCGGACTCGGCCCGGATCGTGTCGCCGGCGAAGACGGGCTTCAGCAGCCGCACCTCGTCCCAGCCGAGGTTGACGCCCCGCTCGGAGACGTCCGCGACCGACAGGCCCGTGACGAGCGCCAGCGTGAAGGTCGAGTCGACGAGCGGCCGCTCCCATTCGGTCGTCGCCGCGTACTCGGCATCGAAGTGGATCGGATTGGTGTTCAGCGTCAGCAGCGTGAACCACACGTTGTCGGCCTCCAGTACGGTGCGCCCGAAGCGGCTCTTGTAGACGGCCCCGACCTCGAGTTCCTCGTACGTGCGACTCACGCCGGAGATCATCGCAGCGATGCACGAGCTCGCCCTCGAGCAGCGGCGCGACCTCGGCGTCCGCGCTCCCTGGCACGTCGGCGACATCACCTGGGGCGTTCGCCAGCACGAAGGCCGCGAGGACGAGTGGACGATCCGGACCTGGAGGGACGGCGACCGCACCGTCGCCTGGTCGTGGCTCAAGGGCGATCGCGCAGTGCTGGAGTTCGACGTGCGCCGCGACCGGCTCGACCTCCTCGACGAGATCCTCGCCGATCCGGACGCTCGCACCACGGGCGCCTTCGAGGACGACGAGGAAGTGCGTGCTGCTCTCCTGCGGAACGGCTTCGCCGCGGACGATCACGCCGGCCTCACCCGCCACGGCTCCGTCATGCACTTCCTGGCGCGCGACCTGCCCGAAGCGCCCGAGCTGCCATCGCTGCCCGACGGCTACCGCTACCGGACGGTCGAACCCGACGACCTTGCGGAGCGTGTCGCGATCCACCGAGACGTCTGGGCTCCCTCCCGTGTCACCGAGACGAGCTTCGCGAGCGTCCAGGCCTCGTGGCCGTACCGCGCCTCCCTCGACTGCGTCGTCGAGGCGCCGGACGGCCGCTTCGCCGCGTACTGCCTGATCTGGCCGGACGACGAGAACCGCGTGGGCGAGCTCGAGCCGGTCGGCGTGCGCGACGAGTTCCGCCGCCGCGGCCTCGGCGTGGCCGTCTGCACCTTCGCGCTCCGCCGCCTGTACGAGGAGGGCGGCCGGCGCGCGATCGTCTACTGCGTCAGCGAGGCGGCGTGCGGCCTCTACGAGTCGATCGGCTTCCGCCGCCACGCCACGCTCGTCGGCTACTCGCGCTCTTCCTCCTTGTCGAGCGCCGAGTCGAAGGCCGACTGAAGCTTGCGTTCCACGAGGGCATTGATGCGTTCTTCGAAGCGCGCCGCCATATCGTCCTGGCTCGACTTCGGCTTCTCGGTCTTCAGCGGCTTGGCGGCCAGCGAACGTCCGTCGATCGTCAGCTCGTAGATGTGCTCGTGCTGCACGTCCTTCAGGTGCTGCTGCCCGAGGTCGTGCACGGCGACCCCCTCCGGTAGCTGGTTGCCGATCAGCGCGCGGGTCGTCTCGGAGACGAGAATCTGCCCGCCGTGGCCGGCGCCGGAGATCCGGGCCGCGCGCACCACGTCGAGCCCGAGGTAGCCCTCCTCGCCGACGTGCGGCTCGCCGGTGTGCAGGCCCATCCGCACGAGCACCTCGCGTCCGCCGGGCCACTCGTGATCGTGGAGGGCGCGTTGCGCGTCGACCGCCGCGGCCACCGCGTCGCGCGCCCGCGGGAACGAGAAGAAGAACGCGTCGCCCTGCGTGTCGATCTCCGTCCCGCCGCGCGCGCCGAACGTCTCGCGCACGAGGCGTCGGTGGTCGCCCGAGACGCGTCCGTACTCCTCGTCGCCGAGCTCCTGCAGGAGGCGCGTCGAGCCCTCGATGTCGGTAAAGACGAACGTGACGGTTCCGCCGGGCAGCTGCGACATCGCGCCTACGCTACCCCGATGAACCGGCTCGCGCAGGAGACGAGCCCCTACCTCCTCCAGCACGCCGACAACCCGGTCGACTGGCAGCCGTGGAGTGAAGAGGCGCTCGACCGCGCCCGCACCGAGGCGAAGCCGCTGCTCGTCTCGATCGGGTACTCCGCCTGTCACTGGTGCCACGTGATGGAGCGCGAGTCGTTCGAGGACGAGGCGACCGCGGCCGTGATGAACGAGCTGTTCGTCAACGTCAAGGTCGATCGTGAGGAGCGGCCGGACGTCGACGCCGTCTACATGGACGCCGTCGTCGCGCTCACCGGCCAGGGCGGCTGGCCGCTCACCGTCTTCCTCACGCCCGCAGGCGAACCCTTCTACGGCGGCACGTACTTCCCGCCCGAGCCGCGGCACGGGCTGCCCGCCTTCCGGCAGGTGCTGCACGCCGTCGCCGACGCCTACCGGGAGCGGCCGGAGGACGTGGCCGCGCAGGCCGACGCGCTCGTCGGCGCGCTCCGCCGATCGGCGAAGACCGAGCCGTCGAGCGAGCCGCTCACCGAGTCGCTGCTCGCCGAGGCCGAGCGCCGCTTGCTCGCCGAGCTCGATCCCCGCTGGGGCGGCTTCGGCCACGCGCCGAAGTTCCCGCCCGTGTCGGTTCTGGAGTTCCTGCTCCGGCGTGGCTCGCTCGACGCGGTGCGCCTCACGCTCGACGGGATGGCCGCCGGCGGGATGTACGACCTCGTCGGCGGCGGCTTCCACCGCTACTCGGTCGACGCGCAGTGGCTCGTGCCGCACTTCGAGAAGATGCTCTACGACAACGCGCTCCTCGTCCCGCCGTACCTGCACGCGTGGCTGCTCACCGGCGAAGAGCGCTACCGCGCGGTGGCCGAGCGGACGCTCGACTACATGCTCCGCGAGCTCCGGCTGCCGAGCGGCGGCTTCGCGTCGGCGCAGGACGCGGACACGGACGGCGTCGAGGGGCTGACGTACACCTGGACGGCGGACGAGGGAGCGCCCGCCGAGCTCCTCCAGCCCTTCGAGCACGGGCGCTCGGTCCTGCGCGGCAGCCTCGACGAGGAGACGCGCACACGGCTGCTCGAGATCCGCGCCGAGCGACCGCAACCCGGCCTCGACGACAAGGTCATCGCGGGGTGGAACGGGCTCGCGCTCGCCGCCCTCGCGGAGGGCGCGCGACGGCTCGACCGTGAGGACTTCCTCGCCGCCGCGGTCGAGCTCGGGGCGCTCCTGGCGGTCGACCCGCTCTGGCGGACGCTCCGCGACGGCCGGGCCAAGTACCCGGCGTTTCTCGAGGATTACGCGAACGTCGCGCACGGTCTCTACGAGCTGCACGTCTCGACCGGCGACCTTCGCTGGCTGCACGAGTCGCGGCGGCTCGCGCTGGCCGCGGTCGAGCGTTTCGGCGACCCCGAGCGCGGCGGCTTCTTCCTCACGCCGGTGGACGGAGAGCGGCTCGTCGCGCGGCAAAAGGCGTTCGACGACAACCCGACGCCGGCCGGGAGCTCGATGCTTGCCTTCGTCCTCCTGCGCCTCGCCATGATCTGGGGCGACGACGAGCTCGAGCGTCAAGCCGTCGGCGCGCTGCGGCTCGTCCGGGATCTCCTGACGCGCGCGCCGACAGCCTTCGGCTGGGCGCTCTGCGCGCTCGACCTCCAGCTCTCGCCGCCGCGCGAGCTCGCGATCGTGGGCGGCCCGGACTCGGAGATCGCCCGCACCGCCCTGTGCGGCTTCGACCCGAACGCCGTCGTCGCCTTCGGGCCTGCGGGAGACGTCCCGCTGCTCGAGGGGAAGACGCTTGTCGACGGCAAGCCGGCGGTCTACGTCTGCGAGCGCTTCGCCTGCCGCGCGCCGGTCACCGACGCGGCCCAGTTCTGAGACAGCGAGGGGGAGCCGGAGCTCCCCCTCGATCCGTCAACCGGTTCCGCGGGTCTAGCGGATCCCGGTGTAGAGCTTGCCGAACGAGTGCCAGTCGCCGCCCGCGCCGCCGCTCCACCTGATGAGCTTGAGCTGCTGCATCGGGAAGTTGCGGGACTTCGACGTCTTGACCGTCATGCCTGGATAGATGAACGGGTTCTTGTTCTTCCCGGACTCGTTCAGGTTGCGCAGCGCCTTCATGAGGCTGGCCCGGGTCGGGTTCTTGCCCGCGTGCTTGAGCGCGTCGACGAACGTCCACGCGACGGCGAGCCCGTAGACCAGGTTCCCGTCGCCCTCCGCCCAGCTCTGGTCGAGGGACGGGGCGTACTTGTGGATGATCTGCTGGCCGAGCTTCATCCCCTTGAGGTTCGGCTGCACTGTCTGGCTCGCGGTGTACGTGCTGGCGATGATGCCGTTCAGGCTGGCTCCGTTCTGCCCGGCGGCGAGCGCGAAGAGGCGGTTCGCCGACACGTTGTTGACGAGCGTCAGTGGGTTCCAGCCGATCACCGTCCTCGCGACGAGCGCCTGGATCGTGGGCGTCGGCGTCGCGAAGATCACGAACGTGTCGGCGCCGTGTGCCCGCAGCACGGCCACGTGTGTCCCGATCACCTGCGCGGAGTCGCCCACGCTGTACGACTCGGCGTCGACGATCTGATCCTTGTGTGAGCCGAGGCCGGTCTTCAGGCCGTTGAGGTAGTTCTGGCCGTAGGCGTCGTTCTGGTACAGGACGCCGATCTTCGCGCTCGGCTTGTTGTTGAGGATGTACTTCGCGTAGACCTTCGCCTCACCCGGGTAATCCGGCTGCCAGCCCATCGTCCACGGCTTGGCCTGGCCGCCACAGGCCGGCGCGGCCTTGTGGACGCACTGGCCCCAGTAGGCGTCGCCCGTGGCGACGAGCACCTGCGGCACCTTCTTCTGGTTTAGGTACTTCCACGTGGAGAGGATCGGCGCAGTGCCGAGGCTGCCCACGACGGCGAAGACGTGATCCTGCTCGACGAGCTTCTTGGTCTGCGGGACCGTCTTGGACGGGTCGTACCCGTCGTCGAGGGCGATGTCGTTGATCTTGCGGTGGTTCACCCCTCCGTGCGCGTTGACGTAGGCGTAGTACGCCTGCTCGGCCACCGGAATCGTCTTGTACAGCGACGCAGGACCGGTGAACGGGAACGTGCCGCCGATCGTGATCTTGTTCTTCGACACTCCCGGCGTGCTCGTATGTGAGGCAGCTGCGGCACTCGCTACTGCAGCTGTCGCGAGGAGAGCGCAGCACAGCGCTCCCAGTGTTCTACGGCTGACACCCATGGGCGCCCCCTCCGGTTTCGATTGTGTCCGTAGAGACGAATTCGTGGGCAGTTTGATTGAGATTGACTCGCGATTCAAGCACGTGCGACTCCCCGCAGTCTGGCGATGAGACCGGCGACGCCGCCGGGGAGCAGGAGCATGACGAGGATGACCGCCGCGCCGAAGACCACATCCTGGCCGTGGGTGGAGCCGATGACCGGCACGCTGCTCGAGACGTTCGGCAGGAGCCCGACGAACGCGGCGCCGGCGAGGATGCCCCAGAGCGAGCCGAGGCCGGCGACGGCCGCCCCGATCAGGATCTCGAGCGAGAGCAGGATGCCGAACTCGCTCGGCTCGGCAAACCCGTTCGTGGCGAGCACGAACAGCGAGCCGGCGACGCCGCAGAACGCGGCGGAGATGCCGAAGGCCAGCGTCTTGTAGATGGGAAGCTCGACTCCGGAGGCTATGGCGGCGATCTCGCTGTCGCGGACGGCGCGAAAGGCGCGACCGATGCGGCCGCGCAGGATCAGCCACGCGAGCACGAGCAGGATCGCCGACGCGGCCCAGGCGACTCCGTAGAGCCACGAGTTGCTCACCGTCTGCGACGTCTCGACACCGTCCCTTCCTCCGAGGAACGTCGACCACTCGAGCGGCAGTTGCGGTACGGAGACCGCGAACGCGAAGGTCGCGAGCGCGAGATAGGGGCCGGAGAGCCGCAGCGCGGGCAGGCCGAGGAGCACGCCGACGACGAAGCAGATCGCGAAGGCCATGACCATCGTCACGATGAGGTTGGTGTGGTGGTCGCGCGACATCACGGCCGTCGTGTAGCCGCCGATCATCATGAACGCTCCGTGCCCGATTGAGATCTGGCCCGTGTAGCCGGTCAGGATGTTGAGGCCGAGTACCGCGATGAAGAAAATCCCGACCTGCGCGACGAGCCCGACGTTGTAGTCGCTCAGGATGAACGGAAGGAGGCAGAGCACCGCGACCACGACGGCGATCGAGACGAGAGTGGCCAGCCGAGTCCTCATACCCGCCTCACCTCGCGCCGGCCGAACAGCCCCGACGGCTTGACGAGGAGCACGGCGAGGATGACGGCGAAGGCGAAGGGCAGCTGGAGCTCGGTGCTGATCGCGGGCACGTACTCGACGACGAGGTTGAGCGCGACGCCGATTATCAGCCCGCCCACCACCGCTCCGACGGGGCTCTCGAGGCCGCCGAGGGCGGCTGCGGCGAAGGCGTAGACGAGGATCGGCTGCATCAGTGTCGGCTCGAGGAAGAACTGCGAAGGCTCGGCCATGAGCCCCGCTACGGCACCCAGAACCGCAGCGAGCCCCCAGCCGATCGCGAGCATCCGGTCGACGCGGACGCCGACGAGCGCCGACGCGGCCGGCCGGAGCGCCGCCGCGCGCATCCCGAGCCCCAGCTTCGTGAAGCGGAACAGCGCCCAGACGAGCACGACCGAGATGAGCACGACGACGAACATGCCCGGGTACAGCCGGGAGATCGACACCTCGCCGACGCGGTAGACCTTCGTCCCGAACGGCGACGGCATGTACCTGAAGGCGCCTCCCCAGATCCAGTTGACGACGCCGTCGATGAGGATGAAGAGGCCGACGGTGACGATGACCGCCGCGATCGTCGA
>DATBAH010000125.1:0-15059 GCA_036271615.1 Gaiellaceae bacterium | reverse complement strand
CGCGCCGACTGGGCGTGATGGGCGAGTGCGATGCAAGGACGCAGGGAGCGTGAATAGCAGCGCTATTCGCGCGACCGAGGACGCCGCAGCGCGCCGCACAGCGCGGCCAGACGGCCCGTGCTTCATTGCGTTAGGAGCTCTAAGCGGCGCCGGCGTCGCGAACGAGGCGGCGGCGCGCCTGGAGGTTGCTGAGAAGCGAGCGGAGCCCGGCAAGCTCGCCGTCGGCGCTCTCGAGGCATCTGGAGAGCCGGGCGAACTCACGGACCTTCGCCTCGTCGCCGGCGTCGCGGGCGACCTCGCCGAGGCGTCGCTCGATCCGCGAGCGTTTCGCCTCGAGCTCGAGCGCCTCGGCGAAGCCGTTCGTCAGCGTCGACTCGATCGCGTCGAGGCTCGGTGCCCCGGCTCCGTTCTCGGGCATCCTGAGGAGATCCGCGATTTCTTCCCGCAGCGGCATGGGCCAGGATTATCGAGCGGCGAAGCCGGCACCGGAATGGGCCGCACGGCCTATCTTCCGGCCTCGGCTGACCCATTCGACTTGACGTTTCGCCTCACGCTTGAAAAATGGAAAGGTCGTGCCCATTCGTTCTCGTGCCCTGGCGGTGGCAATCGTCGCGTTGTGCCTCGTCCCCGCTGCGGAGGCGGGGTCTCGCAACGTATTCCAGACGCACCTTGCACGGGCGCTCCACGCCAGGCACGTGAGCCCGTCTCGCACGGGTGCGGTCGTCCTCGATCTCCACACGGGCCAGGTGCTCTTCGCGCACAACCCGCACCTCGTGCTCAGACCCGCCTCGAACGAGAAGCTCGCGACGACCTACGCGGCTCTGACCGCGCTCGGCCCGTCCTTCCGCATCGAGACCGACGTGCTCGGCGAGGGGGCGCGCAGCGGAGCGACGTGGCTGGGCAACCTCGTGCTCAAGGGCTACGGAGATCCGGCCCTGTCCGCCGCCCAGCTCAACAAGCTCGCGGGCCAGGTCGTCGCGGCCGGGATCCGGCACGTGAGCGGTCGGATCCTCGGCGACGAGAGCTGGTTCGACACGCGCCGGACCGGGAGCGGTTGGAAGCCGGACTTCTACCTTCACCAGTCGCCGGCCCTCTCGGCGCTGATCGTCAATCGCGGCTGGACCGGGCGGTTCGAGACGACGCGCCCGGCGCTCATGGCCGCCCAGCTCTTCCGCGGCGACCTGCGCCGCGCCGGCGTGACCATCCACGGCGGCACCGCGCTCGGAGTCGCCTCGGAGCAGGCTGCGCCACTTGCCGCTGTTCAGTCGGCGCCGCTGTCGGTTCTCCTGCGCCACATGGACGTCTTCAGCGACAACTTCTACGCCGAGATGCTGCTGAAGGAGGTCGGCGCGGTACAGGGCAGCGGCGGCTCGGCGGCCGCCGGGATCGCAGTCGAGCGGAGCCTGCTACACGCAGCGGGCGTGCCCCTCGCCGGTGTCCGCACGGTCGACGGTTCCGGCCTCTCGCTCCTCGACCGCTGGACGCCGCTCGGCCTGTCGACCCTGCTGCGGACGATGTGGCAGGACGCCGATCTGCGGCCGTACGTCGTCGCGGCGCTGCCGGTCGCCGGCGAGACCGGAACGCTCGAGCACCGGATGCGCCTGCGGCCTGCGCGCGGAGTCGTGCGTGCGAAGACGGGGACAACCGCCAACGCCTCGGCGCTGTCGGGCTTCGTCGGCGACCGCTACGTCTTCTCGATTCTCGAAAACGGGAGCCCGGTACAGGCACTGAGCGCGGAGGAGTCGCAGAACCGCTTCGCGCAAGTGCTCGCGCGGGCGGCGGCGGGCTAGCTCTCGAGCAGCGCGAGGAGCTCGCTCTCCGAGAGGATCGGCACCTCGGCCTTCTGCGCCTTCGTGAGCTTCGAGGCGCCCGGCTCCTCACCCACGACGAGGCCGCTCGTCTTGGCCGAAACGGAGTCGGTCACCTTCGCGCCCAGCGCCTCGAGCCGCTCCTTTGCGTCTTCGCGGGAGAAGCGCTCGAGCGTGCCGGTGATCACGTAGGTGCTCCCGGTCAGCGGGCCCTCGCGCGGCCGCTCGTCCTCCCCGGCCTCGAAGCGCAGGCCGAGGCCGCGCAGCTCCTCGACGAGCGCGCGATTCTGATCGTCCGCGAACCAGTCGACCACGTCCTCGGCGCGGTCCGGACCGAAACCTTCGACCTCCGCGACCTCCTCTTGACTCGCGGCGATCAACCGGTCGACCGTGCCGAAGTGGCTCGCGAGGTTGCGCGCGAGCACCCAGCCGATCCCGGGAATGTTGAGACCGAGGAGGACGCGCGAGAACGCGACTTGCTTGGAGCGTTGGATCGACTCGACGGCCGCGGTCGCCGAGGTCTCCGCGAACCCCTCGAGCTCGACCAGCTGCTCCTTGGTCAGACGGTAGAGGTCGGGCAGCGAGCGGACGAGGCCCTTCTCCCACAGGATGCGGATCGTCTGCTCCCCGACGCCCTCGATATCGGCGACGCCCGTCCAGTTGATCAGCGTCTCGAGGCCGCGCGACGGGCAGGCCCGGTTCGGGCAGCGGTGCATCGCTTCCCCTTCGGGCTTGACGATCTCCGTCCCGCAGAGGGGGCAGTGCGTCGGCATCCGGAACTGTTTCGTCCCCCGCCGGTGCGGGCCCGCGGGACCGACGATCTGCGGGATGACGTCACCTGCGCGCTGGACGATCACGTCGTCGCCCTTGCGGATCCCCTTGCGGTTGATGTCCTCCTCGTTGTGCAGCGTCGCGCGGGTGACGGTGACACCGCCGACCTGGACCGGCTCCATGATCGCCCACGGGTTCAGAGCGCCTGTGCGGCCAACCCGAATGCGGATGTCGAGCAGCCGCGTCACCGCCGTCATGGGGGCCCATTTGTAGGCGCGTGCCCAGCGCGGGCGCGAGTGCAGAGCGCCCAGCCGTCGCTGTTGGTCGAGGGAATCGACCTTGATCACGACGCCGTCGATCTCGTAGTCGAGCTCCAGCCGGCGCTTCTCCCACTCGACGCAGGCAGCGGCGACCTCGTCGATCGACTCGAGCCGCTCGGCATACGGATTCGTGCGCAAGCCGTGTTCGCGCAGCCACTCGAGCATCCCGAACTGCGTCTCGAACTCGACACCTTCGCGATGTCCGGCTCCGTAGACCCAGATCGAGAGGGGCCGGTCGGCGGTGATCGCCGAGTTCTTCTGGCGCAGGCTTCCGGCCGCTGCGTTGCGCGGATTCGGCGCAAGCTTCTGATTCGTTCCGGCGAGGCGCTCGTTCAGCTCCCGGAACCCGCTGAGGGGCAGGTAGACCTCGCCGCGGACCTCGATCACAGGCGGCGCGTCGCCCGTCAGCCGCAGTGGGATCGCCTTGATCGTGCGTAGATTCGGCGAGACGTCCTCCCCCTGCACTCCGTCGCCCCGCGTCGCACCCCGCGCGAGCACGCCGTCCTCGTAGGTCAGGTTGACGGCGAGCCCGTCGATCTTCGGCTCGAGGACGTACGCAACGGGCTCGTCGGTGCCAAGGCGCTTGTGGACGTCGTCGTCCCATTTCCGGAGGCCCTCGTCGGTCGTCACCTTCTCGAGTGAGCCCATCGGCTCCAGGTGCCGGACCTTCTCGAACTTGTCCGACAGCCCACCGACGCGCCGCGTCGGCGAGTCCGGCGTCGCGAGCTCCGGATGCTCCTCCTCGAGGGCGAGGAGCTCGTCGAAGAGGGCGTCGTACGCCGCGTCCTCCATGAACGGCTCGTCCTCGACGTGGTAGGCGATCAGCGCGCGGTTGAGCATGTCGCGGAGCTCGGCGGCGCGCGCGGCGGCGGTGATGGTCTTAGAGGACGCCAAGGAGCTCCTCGGCCGTGTCGACGATCGCGTCGGGGCGCTCCGCCTCGAGGCGCCCGCGGTCGTGGATCCGGCCCCAGGTGACGGCGACGGCGAACATGCCCGCCGCCTTCGCCGCGCGGATGTCGAAGGGCGAATCGCCGACGTAGGCCGTAGCGGCCGGGTCCGCTCCGAGGCGCTCGGCGCCGAGGAGGAGCGGTTCCGGGTCGGGCTTGTGCCGCTCGGTCTCATCGCCGCCGACGATCGTCTCGAAGAGGTGGCCGAGCGGAACGTGTGCGAAGGCGAGCTCGACGGTCGCGCGGCGCTTCGCAGTCACAACACCGAGCCGGCGCCCTTCCCGGTGGAGGCGGACGATCACGTCCTCCATCCCGGCGCAGGCCTCGAGCTCGTCGTGGAGCGGCTCGTTGTGCGCGCGATATACGTCCACGAGTTGCTCCACCCGGTCGGGCGCGAATGCACGCATCTGCGCCTCGAGGCCCGGGCCGCCGACGGTCTGCAGCAGCTCTTCGTCGGAGTAGTCGCGGCCGAGCACCTCGCGCGTCGCATGTCGCATCGAGGCGAGGATGATCGCGCCGGAGTCGACGACGGTGCCGTCGAGGTCGAAGAGGACGGTCTCGAACCGCATGCGTCGATCGTATCGGCGCCGCCACCGGCCGCTTGCGGCCGGGGTTTTCGCCGGGCGTCGGCGGCTTGGCCGCCGACGTTTCCAGCTCAGTAGGCTCTCTATCGCCGTGGCCGAGGTCTCCGACCTTCGTTTCCTCGTCGTCCCGCATACGCACTGGGACCGCGAGTGGTACCTGCCGTTCGAGCAGTTTCGGTTGCGCCTCGGTTCGGTCGTCGACGGCGTTCTGGACACGCTCGAACGCGACGACTCGTTCACGTCGTTCACGCTCGACGGGCAGGCGATCGTGCTCGAGGACTACCTCGACGTTCGGCCCGAGAACGAGGAGCGGCTGCGGGCACTGCTCGCCGCAGGACGCCTCGAGGTCGGTCCGTCCTACGTCCTGCCCGACGAGATCCTCGTCGGCGGAGAGCCGCTCGTCCGCAACCTCCTGCTCGGGCGGCGGGTCTGCCGCCGCTTCGGCGTCGAGCCGAGCGGCGTCGGCTATCTCCCCGACAGCTTCGGCCACCCGGCACAGCTGCCACAGATCCTGGCGGGCTTCGGCATCCGCACCTTCATCTTCTCGCGCGGCCTCGGGGACGAGATCGACGACGTCGGCATCGTGTTCCGCTGGCGGGCGGGCGCGGCCGAGGTGGTTGCCTGCCAGATGCTCCCCCACTACAGCAACTTCGCCGCCCTGACGTGGCATCACGACGCCGAGGATCGCGTTCGCACGATCGTCGAGCGCTTCGACAGCCGCCTGCGCGGCGCCGGTCAGGACGAGATCGTGCTTGCAAACGGCTCCGATCATCTGCCGATCGAGCCGGAGCTGCCGGGGATCCTCGGGGAGCTCGCGCAGACGTTCGGCGCGACGTTCCGAATCGGTCGCTACGACGAGCACGCGCCTGCGCCGGACGGGCTGCCGGTGCACGAGGGCGAGCTCGTCGGCAGCCGGCTCCAGAACGTCCTGCGCGGAGTCAACTCGGCCCGGATCTACCTCAAGCAGGCGAACGAGCGGGCCGAGCGGCGTCTGCTCTCGATCGAGACGGCCGCTGCGCTGCGGACGCTCCGTGAACGCGTGCCGTATCCGGCCGCCGACCTGCGGCTCGCGTGGCGCGACCTGCTCCGCAACCATCCGCACGACTCGATCTGCGGCTGCTCGTGCGACGAGGTACACCGGGACATGCTCGTCCGCTACGAGCAGCTCGACCGGACACTCGACCTCGTCGAACGGGAGGCGCTCGGGGTCGGCGGTGCGCTCGTGAACACGCTTCCGTTCGGGCGCCGTCGCCTCGTCGACGGCAGCCTCGTCGAGCTCGACGGCTTCTGCGGGAGCCGTGTCGAGCCGTTCGCCGTGGCAGGACCGCCGCTCGAGCTCGAGCAGATCGCCGAGCTGCTCGTGTTCGAGGACGAGGCGGACGTCGGCGATCTGTACACATTTTGCCCCTCGGGCGAGTCCACGTCGGCCCGGCTGGTCGCCTCGAGGCACGAGAGCGAAGCGCTGGTGCTGGAGCACGAGCTGCCGGGGATCAGGATCGAGACGACGATCCGCGCGCCTGCGGGGCTCGACCGTGTCGAGCTGACGAGCGTGGTCGAGAACGAGAAAGACGATCACCGGCTCCGCGTCCTCATCCGTTCCGACGGCGCAGCCGACGAGGTGCGCGCCGAGAGCCAGTTCGCGGTCGCCGGCCGCCCGCTTCACCCACCGCCTCCGCACGTCGACTGGGTCGAGCCCCCGGTGCCGACGGCGCACACACTCGGAGCAGTCGCGCTCGGCGGTCTCGTGCTCATGACGAAGGGGCTCCCGGAGTACGAGGCGTCCACGGACGGCCTGCGATTGAGCCTCCTTCGCTGCGTCGGCACGATCTCACGACCGCCCGGCCTGCCGACCCGCCCGACCGGGGCAGGGCCTGACATCGCCACTCCCGAGGGCCAGTGCCGCGGCCGGCACGTTTTCGAATATGCGCTCCGCTTCGACGGCGAGGAGCTCTCGAATGCGGCACTCGTCCGGGCGAGCCAGGACTACAGAACGGAGTTCCTCCGCGGCGACCCGTTCGAGCCACCGCTCGAGCTCGGCGGCGACGTCGTCTTCTCCTCGCTGAAGGGAGCAGAGGACGGAACAGGGCTCGTCCTGCGCGTCTTCAATCCCAATCGGCAGTCCGAGTCTCTGACGCTGAGCCTCCCGGCGCGGCGCATCCGCCTCGACGAGGAGGAAAACGTCGAGGGCGGCCTCGACCTCGCACCCGGCGAGATCGCCACCTTCCGGCTGAGCTAGTAACAGACTGTTACTTAGTAAGACACGGCCACGAGGTACAGGCCCCAGGGCGGCGCGGTGAGTCCCGCCTCCGAGCGCGTGCGGCCGTCGAGCAGCTCGGGGATCGTGCCCGGCGCCTCCACCATCGTCCCGACGAGGCTGCGCACCATGTGGCGGAGATAGCTGTTCGCGGTGATCTCGAAGTCCAGGTGGTCGCCGCGCCGGATCCACTCCGCCCGCTCGACCCTCCGCACGAAGACCGCGTGCTGTGTCTGCGTCGGGGTGAAGGCGCGGAAGTCTTGCTTCCCGGCGAGAGCGGCCGCCGCCGCAGCCAACGCGTCGTCGTCGAGCGGCCGCGGCTGCCACCAACTCCGGCGTGCTTCGAAGGGAGACGGCGCGGCGCGGGTGAAGATCCGGTAGCGGTAGCTGCGCGAGTGGGCGGAATGGCGGGCGTGGAACCCGTCCGGCGCCTCGGTGCACGAGACGACCGTGATCTCGTCGGGCAGCCGTGGGTTGAGCGCCGCAGCGGCACGGTCAGGGGGAGGTCCGCCCTCGACGTCGACCGACGCGACCTGGCCGAGCGCGTGGACTCCCGAGTCGGTTCGTCCGGCGACGGCGAGCTTCTCCACCGACTCGAAGGTCTCGGCGAGCGCCAGCCGCAGCGCCGCTTCGATCGTGGGCAGGCCGGGCTGCACTGCCCAGCCGCGAAAGGGCGTGCCGTCGTACTCGAGCGTCAGGATGACCCGCACGTCAGGTCAGCCTCACCCGGTTTGTCAGGCGTGCCTTATGTTCTATATCCTTGCACATCATTCGCTATACTCTAACGAGTGACCGACGAACATACCTTTCTCCTGCAGCGCGTCCAGCCGGCGATGGTCGGACTCATCGACGGCTCGCTGTCGACGCTCGCGCCGATCTTCGCAGTCGTGCTCGCCTCGCACGACACCCGGTTCGCGTTCATCGCAGGTCTTGCGGCGTCGATCGGGGCTGCGATCAGCATGGGCTTCTCGGAGGCGCTCTCCGACACGGGAGAGCTCACGGGCCGCGGCACGCCGTGGTCGCGCGGGCTGATCACCGGAGGCGGCACCTTCCTCGGAGGCATCCTCCACTCGCTGCCGTTCCTGATCGCCGACTACCGGGTGGCGCTCTTCTTCGCAGTGGCGGTGGTGGCGTTCGAGCTTCTGGCGCTCGCGTACCTCCGCTACCGCTTCTTCCAGGACACGTTCGTCCGCGCCCTGGGTCTGGTCACCTTCGCAGGCGTGTTGATCGCCGCGATCAGCGCAGGGCTCGGCAGCCTGCTCGGCTCCCCCATCAGCGGCTAGCGGCTTGGCCTACGGCTCGTAGTCGACGAGCTCGAGATAGACCATCTCGGCGGCGTCGCCGGCGCGGTGGCCGAGCTTGACGATCCGCGAATAGCCGCCCGGGCGGTCGGCCATCCGGGGGCCGACGTCGGCAAAGAGCTTGTGCACCATCTCCTGCGAGCGAAGCACGGAGAGCGCCTGCCGGCGCGCGTGGAGGTCACCGCGCCGGCCCAGCGTGATCATCTGCTCGGCGAACGGCTTCACCGCTTTCGCCTTCGCCTCGGTCGTCCGGATCCGCCCGTGCTCGATCAGCGAGCACGTCAGGTTGGAGTAGAGCGCCTTGCGATGCGCCGAGTCGCGGCCGAGCTTCTTTCCTGTGCGAGCGTGGCGCATCGCTCCTCCTCCCTACTCGGGGAACCCGCCGGAGCCGTTCTCGCCCCGGAGATGGAGGCCGTGCTGCGAGAGCGTCTCGCGCACTTCCTCGATCGACTTCTTGCCGAAGTTCGGGATCGCCGCGAGCTCCTGCTCCGTCTTCATCACGAGATCGCCGATCGTCTCGATCCCGACCCGCTTCAGACAGTTGTACGAGCGGACGCCGAGCTCGAGCTCCTCGATCGGGAAGTTCTCCATCCCGTGCGCGAGCGCCGCCTCCGGCGTCACGCCACCCTCGATCGGCGCGGTCTCGCCGAAGCCCTCGATGCGATCGAGGTCGGTGAAGATCGCAAGCTGCCGAATCAGGATCTCGGCGGCCTCGCCGAGCGCGTCCTTCGGCTCCACCGAGCCGTCGGTCGTGATGTCGAGCGTGAGCCTGTCGTAGTCCGTCCGCTGCCCGACGCGCGCAGCCTCGACCTGGTACGCGACGCGGCGCACCGGCGAGAAGATCGAGTCCATCGGGATGACCCCGATCGTGTGCTGGGGACCGCGGTTGAGCTCCGCCGGCGAATAGCCACGGCCGCGGCCGATCGTCAGCGTCACCTCGAGCCTGCCCTTGTCGGACAGGTTCGCGATCTCGAGCTCCGGGTTGAGGATCTCGAGGTCGGCGGGCGCCTCGATGTCTGCGGCAGTGACCGAGCCCGGCCCCTTCTTCGCGATGTGCACCTCGATCTCGGGCGACTCGCCGTGCAGTCGCGCGACGAGGTTCTTGAGGTTGAGGATGATGTCCGTGACGTCCTCGCGGACGCCCGGCAGGGTCGTGAACTCGTGCGCCGTGCCTTCGACCTTGACCGACGTCACGGCCGCACCCTCCAGCGAGGAGAGCAGCACGCGACGCAGCGAGTTGCCGAACGTGTGACCAAAGCCGCGGTCGAGCGGCTCGATCGCAAAGACCCCGCGGTGATCGTCGACGTCCTCGTGGACGATCTTCGGGATCTGGAAGTCCATTTCACGTGTAGCCAAAGAAGTTCCCTCTTTCCGTTACTTACTTCGAGTAGAGCTCGACGATGAGCGATTCCTGTACCGGCGTGTCGATCTCGTCGCGCTCGGGCTGCTTCAACACCTTGCCCGTGAGCCCGTCGTGATCGGCCTGGAGCCACGGAGCGACCGTCGAGACGAGATCTGTTGCGTCCCGAATCACCTGCTGCGCCGAAGAGCTCGCCGCGACCGTGACGACGTCGTTCGGCCGCACCTGGTAGCTCGGGATGTTGACCCGCCGGCCGTTGACCTGGAAATGGCCGTGGCGGACGAGTTGGCGCGCCTGCGCCCTCGAGACGGCGAAGCCGAGCCGGTAGACAACATTGTCGAGCCGGGTTTCGAGCATCCGGAGCAGCTCTTCGCCCGTGATGCCCGACTGCTTCGCGGCCTTCTCGTAGTAGTTGCGGAACTGCTTCTCGAGGAGGCCGTAGTAGCGGCGCGCCTTCTGCTTCTCGCGCAGCTGCAGCAGGTACTCGCTCTGCTTGATGCGGCCGCGGCCGTGCTCTCCCGGCGGATACGAGCGACGCTCGATCGCGCACTTCTCCGTCAGGCAGCGCTCGCCCTTGAGGAAGAGCTTCATCCCCTCGCGGCGGCAGATGCGGCACTTCGGTCCGAGATCGCGTGCCATCTAGACCCTCCGCCTCTTGCGCGGCCGGACGCCGTTGTGCGCCTGCGGCGTGACGTCCTTGACGGACAGAATTTCGAGGCCTGCGGCCTGGAGCGAGCGGATCGCCGTCTCGCGGCCCGAGCCCGGGCCCTTGACGAAGACCTCGACCTTCTGCAGGCCGTGCTCCATCCCCTTGCGTGCGGCGGCGTCTGCCGTCACCTGCGCGGCGAACGGCGTCGACTTGCGGGAGCCCTTGAAGCCGGCGGAGCCGGCGGACTCCCACGCGATGACGTTCCCCTCGCGGTCGGTGAGCGCGACGATCGTGTTGTTGAAGCTCGTCTTGATGTGCGCCTGGCCGATGGCGATGTTCTTGCGGACGCGGCGGCGCGTGCGGCCGCGCGTGGCCGCCTGTCTCCTGGCTCCGGGCACGCTACTTGGCCGCCTTCTTACCGCGTCCGACGGTCTTCTTCGGGCCCTTGCGGCTGCGCGCGTTCGTCTTCGTGCGCTGACCGTTCACGGGCAGGCCGCGCCGGTGCCGGATGCCGCGGTATGCGCCGATCTCGGAGAGGCGCTTGATCGCCTGCTGCCGGTCGCGACGCAGATCTCCCTCGACCTCGAGCTCCGAGTCGATGTAGTTGCGGAGCTTCGTGACCTCTTCGTCGGTGAGGTCCTTGACCTTCGTGTCCGGGCTGAGGCCGAGCTCGGCCGCGACCTTGCGTGCGGTCGGCTGGCCGATCCCGTAGATGTAGGTCAGCCCGATCTCGAGGCGCTTCTGGTTCGGAAGGTTGACTCCGGCGATGCGTGCGATAGCTCAGCCCTGCCTTTGCTTGTGCCGTGGATTGGTGCAGATGACCATGGTCGTACCGTGCCGCTTGATCACGCGGCAGCGCTCGCACATGGGCTTGACGGATGGACGGACTTTCATCTCAGTTCACCGATGCCTGTAGGTGATCCGACCGCGATTGAGGTCGTAGGGGCTCAGCTCGACCTTGACCTTGTCGCCCGGCAGGATTCGGATGTAGTGCTTCCGCATCTTCCCGGAGATGGTCGCGAGCACAGCATGGCCCCCGTCGAGTTGCACCCGGAACATCGTGCTCGGGAGCGCTTCGACGACCTCGCCTTCAACCTCGATCTTCTCTTCCTTAGTAGGCAAATTCCCTTCAGGTAATAGGAGTCTCAGACGTACACACGCGCACGGCTCAGCCGTGCGCGGACGGGAATCATCGTAGCAAAGCGGCTTTTGCCGCCGTCAGCACCCTCGGCCCCTCCGAAGTGACCGCAACGGTGTGCTCGAAGTGGGCGGCGAGCGACTCGTCGACCGACGAGATCGACCACTCGTCGGCGTGGACGTAGACGTCCGGCTCGCCGGCGGTGATCATCGGCTCGATCGCGAGTGTCATCCCTTCCTGCAGCAGCGGTCCGCGTCCCGGCGGGCCGTAATTCGGGATCTGCGGGTCCTCGTGATACGAGCGGCCGACACCGTGCCCGACGAGGCTCCGCACGACCGAGAAGCCGGCCCCTTCGACGACGACCTGGATGGCGTGCGAGATGTCCGAGAGGTGGTTGCCGAGCCGGGCCTGGTCGATGCCCGCGGCGAGCGCCTCGCGGCAGACGTCGAGCAGCCGCTGCGCCTCGGGCGAGATCTCGCCGACGGGCAGCGTCACAGCGCTGTCGGCGACGAGGCCGTCGAGCGTCACCCCGAGGTCCAGCGAGATCAGGTCGCCCTCCCGCGCGCGATAGTCGTCCGGGATCCCGTGCACGACCATCGAGTTCGGCGAGATGCAGAGCGCCGCCGGGAACCCCTTGTAGCCCTTCGACGTCGGATAGCCGCCCTTCGAGGCGATGTGCTCGTCGGCGATGCGATCGAGCTCGCGCATCTCGACGCCGGGCTCGAGGTGCTCGGCGACCAGCGCGAGTGTCTCTGCGAGGAGCACGCCGGCGCGCGCCATACCCTCGATCTCGGCCTCTGACTTGCGGATGATCACGCGGCCCGCCCCTCGAGCGAGTCGAGCGCCTGGTGGATCTCGTGGAAGACCTCGTCGACGGTGCCATCGGCGTGTATACCGACGACGTTCGCCTGGCGTGTCCGGTAGTAGTCGATCAACGGGGCGGTCTCGCGCTCGTAGAGCTCGAGTCGCCGCTCGATCGCCTCCGGCGTGTCATCGGAGCGGCCCTCTTCGGTCGCGCGACGGAGCAGCCGTTGCAGAAGCACCTCGCGGTTCGGCACCTGGAGGTCGAAGACGACGTCGAGGTTGCGTCCGAGCTCGTGGAGCAACTCGTCGAGCGCTTCCGCCTGCGGCATCGTGCGCGGGTAGCCGTCCAGGACGAAACCGGCGACCGTGTCGCCGCGCGACAGCCGGTCGCGGATCAGCCGGATCATCAGCTCGTCGGAGACGAGGTCGCCGCGGTCGTAGACCGTCTTCAACTCCAGCCCGAGGTCGGTCGGCAGCTCCTTCATCTCGCGGATCATGTCTCCGGTTGCGATGTGCGGAATCCCGTACATCGCCTTGATCCGCTGCGCCTGTGTGCCTTTCCCCGAGCCCTGCGGGCCGAGGACGAGGATGTTCAGCGTAGGAACCCTTCGTAGTGGCGCATGACCATCTGCGACTCCATCTGTCGCATGGTCTGCAGCGCGACGCCCACGACGATCAGGACCGAGGTTCCACCGAGGGCGCGATAGGTCGCCTGCGAGAAGTGGAAGTGCGCGATGAATACCGACGGCGCCACGGCCACGGCCGCGAGGAACAGCGCTCCGGGGAACGTGAGCCGGTTCAGCACGCGGTCGAAGTAGGCGGCGGTCGGCGGCCCGGGCCGGATGCCGGGAATGTAGCCGTTGTACTTGCGCAGGTTGTCCGCCTGGTCGACCGGGTTGAAGACGACCGACGTATAGAAGTAGGTCATCATGATGATCAGGGTCGCCTCCAGCAGGAGGTACTTCCAGCCTGTGGGGCTGAAGTTGATGGTCAGCCAGTTGTTCCAGGCCGGCTTGAAGCTGCCGACCGTCTGCGGGACCGCGAGGATCGCCGCGGCGAAGATGATCGGGATCACGCCCGCCATGACGACGCTGAGCGGCATGTAGGTCGCGCCACCGGTCGTCTGCCGGTTGCCGAGCTGGCGCCTCGCGTACTGCACCGGGATCCGCCGCTGCCCCTCCATCACGAACACGACGGAGACGACGATCCCGAGCGCGAGGAGCGGGAAGAAGAGCCGCGCCGACGTGCCGCCGTGGAGCCAGCCGCTGATCCCCGACGGGGCATACGCGAGGATCGAGGCGAAGATCAGCAGCGAGATCCCGTTGCCGATGCCGCGCTTCGTGATCTGCTCGCCCATCCACATGAGCAGCGTGCAGCCGGCGGTGAGCGTGAGGATGATGATCAAGAGGCGGCCGGAGTTCGAGTTCGGCAGGGCGTTGGTGGACTGCTTGAAGAGGAACGCGTAGCCGGTCGCCTGCGCGGCGGCGAGGGCGACGGTGAGGTACCGGGTGTACTGCGTGATCTTGGCGTAGCCCGCCTCGCCTTCCTTCTGCAAACGCTCGAGCGAGGGGACGACGACAGCCATCACCTGGAAGATGATGGACGCCGTCACGTACGGCATGATCCCGAGCGCGAAGAGCGAGAAGCGCGAGAGCGCCGATCCCGAGAAGAGGTTCAGGAGGCTGAGCACGCCCGATCCGCCGCCGCCCGAGCCGAAGAAGCTCTGCAGCGCCGCCTGGTTGACTCCCGGAGCCGGCACCCACGAACCGAGGCGATACACGGCGAGTACGCCGGCCGTGAACAGCAGGCGGCGGCGAAGCTCGGGAACACGCCATGCGTTGGCGAGCCAGGCGAACATCTAGTCCTCCGTCCCTTCGGTCTCCTCTGGGGCCGCGCTGCCGGGCTCGCTCGAGACCTTTTCTCCCGCCTCGTCGGCCTCCACAGGCTCATCGGCAGCCGCGGGCTTCGCCTTGCGGTGGCGCACCTTCTTGACCTTCGGCTCGCGCAACAGCTCGACCGTGCCGCCGGCAGCCTCGATCTTCTCGCGCGCCGAGGCCGAGATCGCGTGGACGCGCACGGTGAGCTTCTTCGTCACCTCGCCGACGCCGAGCAGCTTCACGTCGGTGCGCGTGTTCTTGATCAGGCGCTTCTCGACGAGCGTCTCGGGGGTGACCTCGTCGCCGGCGTCGAACCGGTCGAGGTCACGGATGTTGACAGGGTGCATATACGTGCGAAACGGCCCGATCGGCATCGCGTCGGCGGACGTAGCGCCGCGCAGCTTGCCGAGCCGCATGTAGATGGTCGTCTGGCCTCCCTCGAAGCCGGCCGGCATCTTGTGCGAGCCCGAGCGCGACTTCTGGCCCTTGATGCCGCGGCCCGAGTAGCGGCCCTTGCCGGAGCCGAGGCCGCGGCCGACGCGCTTCCGGTCCTCGCGCGGCTGCGCCGGCTGGAGGTTCGAGAGATTCAGCTGCTTCTCGGGCATTTCGCTCAGGCGCTCTCGATCTTCACGAGGTGACGGACCTTGCGGAGCATGCCGGCGAGCGCCGGGGACTCCTCGTGCTCGGAGCTGCGGCCGATGCGACCGAGCCCGAGCGCACGCAGGGTACCCCGATGCCGCTCGGACTGCCCGATCTGGGATCGGACCTGCGTGATGCGCAACTTCGCCACTAGGAATCGTCCTTCTTCCTACGCAGGGTACGCCGCTTCGGCTTGCTCTCCGCCTCCGGCTCTGCGGGTTGCTCCGGCTCGGCGGGGGCTTCCGCCACGGGCTCCGGCTCGGAGGCGGGTGCCTCCTCTTCGGCGGGCGCCTCCTCGACCACAGCGGGCTGCTCGGTGACGACCGCAGCGGCGAGCGCGACCTCCTCGGCCTCGGGCTCCGGCTCTGCCGTAACAGCCGGCAGTGGCAGCACCTCGTGGATGCGCTTGCCGCGGATCTTCGCCACGTCCTCCGGCCTGCGGAGATCCTGCAGCGCCGCGACGGTCGCCTTGGCCATGTTGATCGGATTCGTCGTGCCGAGGCTCTTCGCGAGCACGTTCCGCACGCCGCCGAGCTCGAGCACCGCGCGGACGCCGCCGCCGGCGATGACGCCGGTTCCCTCGGAGGCGGGCCGTAGCAGCACCCTT
>DATBAH010000124.1:0-4218 GCA_036271615.1 Gaiellaceae bacterium | reverse complement strand
AGACGGGCTCCTTCTGGAAGTAGAGGAGCGTGTCGTGCATCCAGCCCATGTTCCACTTGAAGCCGAAGCCGAGCCCGCCGAGGAACGTCGGGCGCGAGACGCCGGGCCAGGCGGTCGACTCCTCAGCCGCCATGATCGCGCCGGGCTCGCGGCCGTAGACGACCTCGTTGAGCTCCTTCAGGAATGAGACGGAGTCGAGGTCCTCGTTGCCGCCGAACACATTGGGCACCCACTCGCCGGCCTTGCGCGAGTAGTCGAGGTAGAGCATCGAGGCGACGGCGTCGACGCGGATCCCGTCGGCGTGGTGCTCGCGCAGCCAGTAGAGCGCGTTCGCGAGCAGGAAGTTCCGCACCTCCGTCCGCCCGAGGTTGAAGACGAGCGTGCCCCAGTCGGGATGGGAGCCGCGGCGCGGGTCGGCGTGCTCGTAGAGGTGCGTACCGTCGAACGTGGCGAGCGCCCAGTCGTCGCGCGGGAAGTGGGCGGGAACCCAGTCGAGCAGGACGCCGATGCCGCGCTGGTGCAGACGGTCGACGAGGTGGCGGAAGTCGTCGGGCGTCCCGAAGCGCGAGGTCGGCGCGTAGTAGCCGGTCACCTGGTAGCCCCACGAGCCGGAGAAGGGGTGCTCCATGACCGGCAGCAGCTCGACGTGCGTGAAGCCGAGGTCGGTGACGTAGTCGGCGAGCTCGTCTGCGAGCTCCAGGTACGTGAGCGGGCGGTTGCCGTCGAGCGGGTTCCGCCGCCACGAGCCGAGATGGACCTCGTAGATCGAGATCGGCTCCCGCAAGGGATCCGACGTCGTCCGCTTCCGGAGCCATGTCTCGTCTCGCCAGACGTGCTTCGGCTCGTGCACCACCGAGGCATTTGCCGGAGGCACCTCTGTGTGGAAGGCGAGTGGGTCGCTCTTCAGCCGCAGCCGGCCCTCGTGCGTCCGGATCTCGAACTTGTACTTCGCCCCCTCGTCCACGCCCGGGACGAACAGCTCCCAGATGCCCGACTGGCCGAGCGACCGCATCGGGTGCAGACGCCCGTCCCAGGAGTTGAAGTCCCCGACGACCGAGACCGACCGCGCGTTCGGCGCCCACACCGCAAAGGCAGTGCCCACGACGCCGTCCAGCTCGCGGACGTGCGCACCGAGCCGCTCGTAGAGCTGCTCGTGGCGCCCTTCCATCGCGAGGTGGAGGTCGAGCTCGCCGAGCGTCGGCAGGAACGAGTACGGGTCGCGGACCGTGAACGTGTTGCCGTCCGGGTACTCGACCTCGAGCTCGTAGTCGAGCGGCAGCCGCGCCTTCGGCAGCAGCGCCTCCCACAGACCGCCCGGATCCTTGAGCTCCGCCTCGACCGATGCCGACTTGTCATGGGCAGGTTGCACGCGCACCGCCCGGGCCTCGGGCCGCAGGGTGCGGACAACGACGCCGCCCTCGGCCTCGTGGGCACCGAGGACGCCGTGTGGGTTGGCGCCGAGCTCCACGGTCACAGGGCTTCCGCGGCCTGGTGCATGAGCCGCTCGATACCCGCGACCGGGATTCCGACCCAGTCGGGCCGGTTGTCGAGCTCGTAGCGGAGCTCGTAGACCGCCTTCTCGAGCTCGAACACCGCGAGGAGCCGCTCGACCGCGGCGTCGCCGGGCGGCAGCAGCGTCGGGTCGACGGTCTCGAGATAGCTCTCGAGGAACCGCTCGCGGGCCCGCTCCTCCCAGTCGACGGGGACGTCGGCGCCGCGCGTCAGCTCGGCGGCCGTCGCCGCGTAGGCGAAGGAGCGGAGCATGCCGGCGACGTCACGGAGCGGCGAGCGCTTCCGCCGGCGCTCGACGAGCGTTCGCGCTGGCTCGCCCTCGAAGTCGAGCAGGATCCAGTCGCCATGGCTGGAAGCGGCCCCGGCAAAGCCGGTGCCGCTCGGCCGGAGTTCCCGGCCGCCGAGGGCGTCCGGCGGCCTACGCCAAAGGGTCTGGCCGAGGTGGTAGTCGCCGTGAGTGCGGATCACGCGGCCGCTCGAGCCCGCATGGGTGAGTAGGCGCAGCTGCTCGCGCACCTCCTCGCCACGGCCGAGGATCGGCGCGAGGCGCTCGTCGTCCTCGGGCAACGAGAGGAAGACCCGCGCTATCTCCTCGTCCACCGTTGCGGTCAGGAGTCCGAGCGACTCGACGCTCGGTTCCTCCGGGGCGAACGCGAGGTCGTTCTGATCCGAGCCGAGCGCCGTGTGCATGTTCGCCGTCACCTCGCCGAGCCGCCCGAGCCGGTCGAGGAGGCTCTCGGGCGCCAAGGCGATCTCGCCGAGCGCGAGCTCCCAGCCTCCGATCGCGCCGGCGACGAAATCCTGCAGCAGCCCGAGCGTCGCCGTCAGCGGCCCGCCCGAGTACCCGTACCAGCCCGCCAGCGCGGGGATGTTGCGGAAGCCGTGCTCGGTGAGAAAGCGCAGCATCTCGAGCTCCGGGTTGATGCCCGGTTCGAGGCGGCGGAAGATCTTGAGGATCAGCGCCTCGTCGAAGACGACCGAGCTGTTCGACTGCTCCGAGGAGACGAGCCGCGCCGCGCCGAGCTCGCGTCCGAGCGCCGAGAAGTCCTCGGCCGGGCTGAACTCGGCGACTCCCTGCGAGCCCTGCAGCGTGAGCCCCGTGCGCATCGCGCTGACGATCTCGCGCGCGATCGCCGCGTCTTCGTCGAGGCCGTCGAGCGGGATGCCCTCGCCCCCGCCTGCAAATAGAAGTTGGTAGATGTCGTGCGCCCCGGTGTCGAAGCGCATCTCGACGAGGGCGAGCGAGAGCTGCGGCTCGGCCTGCCGGATCGTGACCGTGTCGAGCACCTCCGCGTGCGAGACGGTCCGCGACTTCGCGCCGTACCAACGCTGCCGGGTGACGTAATCCATCAGCGTGTGCTCGTCCATCGTCATTCCACTTGCTCCCTTTGCCTGAGCTGGAACCAGAAGAATCCGCGCGGCGCGAGCGTCAGGAGGTAGGGGAGCTCCCCGATTGGGGGGAAGGCCGTACGACCCAGCATCTCCACAGGGACCATCCCGGCGAAGTCCGAGAGGTCGAGCTGCACTGCCTGCGCCGAACGCGCGAGGTTGTGCACGCAGAGGACCACGTCGTCCTCCCACGTGCGGATGTGGGCGAAGATCCGCGTGTTGTCGCCGGGAAGCGGCCGGTAGGTGCCGAGCCCGAAGACCGGGTGCTCCTTGCGGAGCGCGATGAATCGCTGCATCCAGCGCAGGAGCGAGCTCGGCGTGCGCAGCTGCGCCTCGACGTTGACCGCCTGGAAGCCGTAGACGGGATCCATCAGCGGCTGGAGGTAGAGCTGAGCCCAGTCGGCGCGCGAGAAGCCGGCGTTGCGGTCGCCGGACCACTGCATCGGCGTGCGGACGCCGTCGCGGTCGCCGAGGTAGACGTTGTCGCCCATGCCTATCTCGTCCCCGTAATAGAGCACCGGCGAACCAGGCAGCGAGAAGAGGATCGCGTGCAGGAGCTGCCCCTCGTCGCGGCCGGCGTCCAGAAGCGGCGCGAGGCGGCGGCGGATGCCGAGGTTGAGCTTCATCCGCGGGTCCTTCGCGTACTCGGAGTACATGTAGTCCCGCTCCTCGTCCGTCACCATCTCGAGGGTCAGCTCGTCGTGGTTGCGGAGGAAGAGGCCCCACTGGCAGTTGTCGGGGATCTTCGGCGTCCGGTCGAGGATCTCGTAGATCGGCGTCGCGTCCTCGCGCCGCAGCGCCATGAACATCCGCGGCATGACCGGGAAGTGGAAGGCCATCTGGCACTCGTCCCCCTTGCCGAAGTAGTCGACGACGTCCTCGGGCCACTGGTTCGCCTCGGCGAGCAGCAGGCGGTCGGGATAGCGCGCGTCCACCTCCGCGCGGACCCGCTTCAGGTAGTCGTGCGACTCCGGGAGGTTCTCGCCGTTCGTCCCGTCCCGCTCGAAGAGATACGGCACGGCGTCGAGCCGGAAGCCGTCGATGCCGAGGTCGAGCCAGAAGCGCAGCACCTCGAGCATCGCCTCCTGCACCTCGACGTTGTCGTAGTTGAGGTCCGGCTGGTGGTGGAAGAAGCGGTGCCAGTAGTACTCGCCGCGGAGCTGGTCGAACGTCCAATTCGACGGCTCGGTGTCGATGAAGATGATGCGCGCCTCGGGGTAGCGCTCGTCGGTGTCGGACCAGACGTACCAGTCACGCTTGGCGCCGTCCGGCTCCCGCGACTCCTGGAACCACGGGTGGTCGGACGACGTGTGGTTC
>DATBAH010000123.1:0-10385 GCA_036271615.1 Gaiellaceae bacterium | reverse complement strand
TTCCGGATGCGGTCGAGGCCCGCCCACCCCACGAACGAGTTGAGCTCGTCGACGTCGCCCATCGCGGCCACCCGCGGATCGAGCTTCGAGACGCGCGACCCGTCGCCGAGGCTCGTCTCCCCCTTGTCTCCGCCGCGCGTGTAGATGCGCGTCAGGCGGACAGGCTCGTCGCGATTCCGCATCCCCGTAGCCTACGGCGATGATCCGGCGCGCGACCCCAGACGACGTCGAGAAGGTCGTCGCGATCTTCGAGCCGTCGTTCGCGCTGCTGGACTTCCTACCGAAGCTCCACACCCACGAGGAGACCCTCGCCTTCTTCGGCCGCTGCGTCCGCGGTGGCGAGGCGTACCTGCTCGGCCGCGGCTTCGCGATTCTCGACGGCGACTGGCTGACGCACCTCTACGTGCACCCGGACGAGATCGGGACGGGCGTGGGCCACGCGCTCTTCGAGCACGTCACGACGCTGCGGCCGGACGGCTTCCAGTTCTGGGTCTTCCAGCAGAACGAGCGAGCGCGGCGCTTCTACGAGGCGCACGACGCGGTCGCGGTCGAGTTCACGGACGGCTCAGGGAACGAGGAGAAGACGCCTGACGTGCGCTATCGATGGACGTCCAGCAGCTAGCCGACGGACTGTGGCGGTGGACCGCGGCTCATCCCGACGCGGCAGATTGGCCCGACCGGGGACCGCCGGTGCCGCCCGAGGTTAGCTGCGTCTACTACGAGGCGCCGGACGCCGTCGTGCTGTTCGATCCGCTCCTGCCTGCCGGCGAGGAGGAGGACTTCCTGGCCCATCTCGACCGCGACGTCGAGCGGCTCGCACTTCCCGTCTCGATCCTGCTCACCGCCGCGTGGCACGAGCGCAGCTCGGCGATGCTCCGCGAGCGCTACCGGGCCGGCGACCGTGTCCCGAAGACCGTCGAGGCCTATCTGGTGGAGGGCGCGCCGGAAGAGCAGCTCGCGTACTTCATCCGTCCGCACCGTGCGCTCGTCGTGGCGGAGATCTTCGTGGGCGACGGCCGAGGCGGTCTCGCGCTCGTCCCCTCGCCCGCGCTCGAAGACCGCGCTGCGCTCGACCGCGCGCTGCAGGCGATCGCCGAGCTCCCGGTCGAGCTCGTCCTCGTCGCTCACGGCGAGCCGGTACTGAGCGACGGCCGCCGCGCGATCGCGTCAGCCCTGCGCTAACGAGCGTTCCTGCAGCCCGAGGATCGAGCGCGCGATCACGAGCCGCTGGATCTCGCTCGTTCCCTCGTAGATCTCGGTGATCTTCGCGTCGCGGTAGTAACGCTCGACCGGGAACTCCTTCGTGTAGCCGTAACCGCCGAGGATCTGGATCGCCTCGCCCGTCTGGCGCCGCGCCATCTCCGAGGCGAACAGCTTCGCCTTCGCGCCCGCCTCGGTGTGCGGCTGGTCGTTCTGCTTCAGCCAGGCCGCGCGCTGGACGAGGAGCCGAGCGGCGTCGATCTCCATCGACATGTCCGCGAGCTTGTTCTGGATCGCCTGGAACCGGCCGATCGGCTGCCCGAACGCGTGCCGCTCCTTCGCGTACTCGCGCGCGACGTCGTACGCGGCCTGCGCGATTCCGACCGCCTGCGCCGCGATCCCGATCCGGCCGCCGTCGAGCGTCGCCATCGCGACGTGGAAGCCCTTCCCCTCCTCGTGCAGCAGCCGGTCGGCGTCGACGTGCGCGTCCACGGCGATCGAGTTCGTCGTCGACGAGTTGAGCCCGAGCTTCTCCTCACGACCGGTGACGCGGATGTGGTCGGCGTCGAGCACGAAGGCCGAGATACCGCGGGCGCCGGGCGTGTCGGGATCGGTGCGGGCGAAGAGGAGGAAAGTTCCCGCGGCTTCCGCGGTCGAGATGAACTGCTTCGCGCCGGCGATCCGCCAGCCGCCGTCCTCGCGTGTCGCCGACGTACGGAGTGAGCCGGCGTCCGATCCGGCCTCCGCCTCGGTCAGCGCGAACGCGCCGATGAGCTCGCCGCGCGCGAGCGGCGGCACGAAGCGCGCGCGCTGCTCGTCGGTTCCGAAGCGCAGCAGCGGCAGGGCGACCGCGCTCGTGTGGACGGCGACGGTGACGCCGACGCCCGCGTCGCCGCGCGACAGTTCCTCGAGGACGAGCATGTAGGCCAGGAAGTCGGCGCCCGCCCCGCCGTACTCGTCCGGCACGCAGACGCCCATCAGGCCGAGCTCCGCGAGCTTGCCGAAGACCTCGCGAGGGAAGTGGTGCTCGTGGTCCCACTGGGCCGCGTGCGGCTCGATCTCGGCGCGGACGAACTCGCGCGTGAGCGCCTGGATCTCCTTCTGCTCGGCGGAGAGCTCGAAGTCCATCAGCTGTAAGCGTAGAAACCGCGGCCGGACTTGCGTCCGAGCCGGCCGGCCTGGACGTGTTGGCGAAGCAGGGGACACGGCGCGTACTTCGGGTCGCCGAAGCCCTCCTGCAGCACTTCCATGATCGCGACGCACGTGTCGAGGCCGATCAGGTCGGCGAGCGCGAGCGGACCCAGCGGGTGCGCGAAGCCGAGCCTGGCGATCGTGTCGATCGCCTCCGCCTCGGCGACGCCTTCCTGCAGCGCCCAGACCGCCTCGTTGATGAACGGCATCAGGATCCGGTTCGAGACGAAGCCGGGGAAGTCGTTCGCCACCGCCGGCGTCTTCCCGAGCTCCTCGGCCAGCCCGACGATCGCCGCCGCTGTCGCGTCGGACGTCTCGCGGCCGCGCACGATCTCGACGAGCTTCAGAACCGGCACCGGGTTGAAGAAGTGCATGCCGATCACGCGGTCCGGACGCTCGGTGACGGAGGCGAGCGACGTGATCGGAATCGACGACGTGTTCGAGGCGAGAACGGCATGCGCCGGCAGCGTCTCGTCAGCCTGGCGGAAGACCTCCGCCTTCGTCTCGAGATCCTCGACGACCGCCTCGATCATGAGCGCGGCCGGAACGACCTCCTCGACCGCCGTCACACGCCGGAGTACCTCGTCGGGATCGGCGCCGCCCTTCTCCGCGAGCTTCTCGAGGCTCTTCCGCATGGTGGCGAGCCCGCGCTCGGTCGCGCCGGGATAGGCGTCGTAGAGCGAGACGTGGCGGCCGGACGCGGCGACAATCTGCGCGATTCCGCCGCCCATCTGGCCGGCGCCCACCACGAGGACATGCTCGAAATCCATGCGGCGAGGAGGCTATAACGTCGCGGAGTGCCCACGGTCGATGTCAACGGTGCGCGCCTCTGGTACGACGAAGCCGGGAGCGGCGAGACCGTGCTGCTCCTGCACGGCGGGCTCGGCGACTCGGGGCTCTGGGAGCCGGTCGTCCCCTTCCTCGCCGAGCGGTTCCGCACGATCCGCAGCGATCTCCGCTTCTTCGGCCGCTCGGTCGGGCCTGCCATGCCGTGGTCGTGGGAGAACGACGTCGTCGGCGTCCTCGACGAGCTGGGCGTCGAGCGGGCGGCGCTCGTCGGTCTCTCGCTCGGCGGGCGGATCGCGCTCGACGTCGCGCTCGCGCACCCCGAGCGGCTGTGGGCGGTCGTCGGCGTCGCACCGGGACTGGGCGGTCACGACGGCGAGGCGTACACCGACGAGCACGAAGCGCGGTACGAGGCGGCGGAGGACAAGATCGAGGCGATGCTGGAGATCGACCTCGAGGTCTGGGCGCCGCTCGGCGCCGACGAGCGGATCAGGCAGCTCTGGCGGGCGACGCCCGATGCGAACCCGCTCCCGGACGGCGTCGAGCCGCTCGACCCGCTCGGCGCCCCGGCGAACGAGCGGCTCGGCGAGCTCGCAGTGCCGACGCTCGTCGTGACGGCTTCGCACGATCCGGCCGGCTTCCGCGAGATCGGCCCGCTCGTGGCGCGGGAGGCGCCGGACGCGCGTCACGTCGAGCTCGACTCCGACCACTACGTGACGCTACGCGAGCCCGAGCTCCTGTCCGGCGTGCTGCTCGACTTCCTCACGGCGGCGGCGCCGAAGCAGTAAGGCGCCTGCCGCGAGGGCTGCGAGCCCGGCGCCTGTCCCGGCGACCGCCCAGACCCAGGGGAAGGCTGCACGCGGATACGAGATCCGCCAACTGCCGACGGCGACGTTCAGCCACGGGCGTCCGCTTCTCCAGTGCGCGGCGAGCGTGCGGCCGTGGTCGCGCAAGGAGAGGACGATGTTGTAGAGCGCCTTGTTCTTCGGCAGATCGATGCAGTAAGCGACGCCACGGACGGTGTCGAGCGCATGCACGAACGGCGCGCCGGACGGCTTCTGGTAGAGCGTGTACACCCAGCGCCCGCCGGCGCTCGTCGTCCGGGTCATGGCGTATCCGGCCATCGTCTCCTCGTGCTCGGTGCGATCGGCGATCTTCCCGGGCAGCAGCCGGTGAGTCCGCAGGTCGTAGGCGCGCACGATGTAGTGGCTCGTGTCCTGCGAGCCCCCGTGTGTGTACTGGATCAGGTACAGCCTCGAGGCGTCCGGCGAGAGCGCGTCGTAGGAGAAGTACCCGTCGAGCGAGATCGTGCGAACGACCTTCATCTGGCGCGTGCTGACGACGAGGAAGCGGCTCGGCGACGAGATGCCGACCCCCGCGCTCCCGAGCACGAGTGTCCGCCCGTCATGGGACAGGCCTTCTGCACCCGCCGGCGTGTACGGCAGCCCCCATGCGCCTCGGAGACGGAGTGCCGGACCGACCGAGCCGTCCCTCTGCGAGATCTCGACCAGGTCGGTGTTCTGTCCTCGGACGGTATTGACGGCCACGTAGCGCAGGGAGGCACCCGCGACTCCGGCGCCGTCCTGCGTCACGAACATCGGTCCGTCGGCGGCCGCGGCCCGTGCGCCGACGAGGGCGACGAGAGCGGCGGCTGCGAGCCAGAGCAACAGCTTGCGCATGGCTTCCTCCTTGAGACGACACCGCTGATACGCGGCGGCGGCCTCCGGAGGTCCGGCGTGGGCGTCCCCTAGCCTTCGAAGCGTGGTTACGGTGCTCGTCCGGAAAGCGCGGCGGGAGGATGCCGAGGCAATGGGGCGGGCGCACGTCGCCTCGGCGACCGCCGCGTACGGACGCGAGGAGGACCTGGATCGCCGGACGCAGCGCTGGCGCGACGCCTTCGGCGAGCCGGAGTCGCGGCCGCACCTTGCTGAGGTCGACGGAGAAGTCGTCGGCGTGGTCAGCGTCGGCCCGAGCGAGCTCCATGCGATCTACGTCCGCCCCGACTGGTGGGGGCAGGGCGTCGGCCAGACCCTGCTTGACAAGGCGCACGAGCTGCTGGCGGAGACTTGCGACGAGGCGGAGCTCACGGTGCTGGTCGGGAACGGCCGGGCGCGGCGGTTCTACGAGCTAAACGGCTGGCGCTTCGTCGAGCAAGTCGTCGAGCAGCACTTCGGTGGCCAGCCGACGGAGGTCTGCAAGTACCGACGGCGCCTGCGCTGACCAAAGGCCGGTGCCTGGCACCTTCGGAGCCAGGCACCATCGAGGTCTGACCCGTCGAGGGTCAGACCTCGATCAGCAGCGCGTCGCCCTGGCCGCCGCCGGAGCAGATCGCGGCGAGCCCGAGCCCGCCGCCGTTCCGGCGCAGCTCGTGCACCATCGTGCCGAGGATCCGGCCGCCGCTCGCGCCGATCGGGTGTCCGAGCGCGACGGCGCCGCCGTTGACGTTCGCCTTCTCGGGATCCGCGCCGAGCATCGCGACCGAGTTGAGCGCCACCGAGGAGAACGCCTCGTTCACCTCGACGCGCTCGACGTCACCGATCGACTTTCCCGCCTTCTCGAGCGCCTGCTTGCCGGCATTCGCGGGTGTCCGCGCGAGCCAGGCGAACTCGTCGGCTACATAGCCCTGCGACACGATCGTCGCGAGCGGCTCGAGCCCGCGCCGCTGCGCGAACTCCTCCGAGCACACCACGACGCACGAAGCCCCGTCGTTGATGCCGGGCGCGTTGCCGGCCGTCACCGTGCCCTCCGGATCCATCGCCGGTTTGAGCCCTCCAAGCTTCTCGAGCGTCGTGTCGCGCCGCACCGCCTCGTCGGCCGTCACCGAGCCCACCGGAACGATCTCGTCGTCGAAGCGGCCCGCATCCTGCGCGGCCGCCGCGCGTTGATGCGAGCGGAGCGCCCACGCATCCTGATCCTCGCGCGAGATGCCGAGCTCGCGTCCGACTGCCGCCGCCTGCTGGACCATGTGCAGCTGGTCGAACGTCGAGCGGAGCCCGTCCCAGATCATCAGGTCGAGCAGCGTTCCGTCGCCCATCCGATAACCGGCGCGCGCCTTCGGCAGCGCGTACGGCGCGTTCGTCATCGACTCCATGCCGCCCGTAACGACGAGGTCGACGTCGCCGGCGCGGATCATCGAGTCGGCGATCTCGACCGCGCGGATCGAGGAGGCGCAGACCTTGTTCACCGTGTCCGAGGGCACTTCGATCGGGATCCCCGCGCCGACCGCCGCCTGGCGCGCAGGAGCCTGCCCGGCGCCGGCCTGCAGCACCTGGCCCATGATCACGTAGTCGACCTCCCGCCCTTCGAGGCCGGCGCGCTCGAGGCCCGCCCGGATGGCAACGGCGCCGAGCTCGGTCGCCGGGAACGTGGCCAGACCGCCGTTGAGCTTCCCGAACGGCGTCCGCACCGCGGAGACGATGACGCTTCTGCTCACGAGTTCAAGTTAGCCCGCGAAGCTCAGTCCAGGCTCGAGCCTGAGCGCGAACGCGACGACGAGCTGCACGGCGCGCTCGATGTCCTCCAGGTCGGCCGTCTCGACCGGCGAGTGCATGTAGCGGAGGGGCACCGAGACGAGTCCGGTCGCCACCCCGTGGCGGCTGAGGTACACCGCGTCGGCATCGGTGCTGGTCGTGCCGCGCGAGACCTCGACAGCGAACGGAATGCCTTCGGCTTCGGCCGTCTCGTAAAGGAGCTCGAAGACCCTCGGATGGATCGACGGCCCCCGCGAAAGCGTCGGCCCGCCGCCGAGGACGACCTTGCCCTCGTCCTCCGGCTCCCCGCCGCGGACGTCGGTCGCGTGCGTCACGTCGACCGCGAGCGCGACCTCAGGCTCGGTGGCAAAGGCGCTCGTGCGGGAGCCGGCGAAGTCGCCGACCTCCTCCTGCACGGCCGCGACGGCGATGAAGTCGCCCGGAGCTCCGCCGCGTTCGGCCAGCCGCCTCGCCGCCTCGAGGGCGACAAAGCAGCCGATCCGGTTGTCGAACGCCCGCGACGTCACGCGATCGCCGGCGAGCGCGACGGGGGCACCGTGCCAGAGCGCGGCGTCGCCGGGACGCACGAGCTTCTTGAGCTCGTCTCCGTCCTTCGCGCCGACGTCGAGGAAGAGATCCTCGTACTCGACCGGCTTGCGCTCCTCCCCGCGCCCGCGCCGCTGCTTCTGCACGCGCGCCACGACGACGCCGGGCAGTGGGCCGTTCCGGGTGAGCACGTCGACCCGCTGGCCGACCATCACGGCCGGGTTGAAGCCGCCGACCGGGCGCACAGGGGCGATGCCGTCGTCGCCGAGGTGAGTGACGACCACGCCGATCTCGTCGATGTGCCCGACGACCGCGAGCGACGGGCCGCCCGCCGTCCCGGGCACACGCACCCACGAGCTGCCGAGGACGTCCGACGAGACCTCGCCGACCGGCGCCGCCGCCTCGCGCCACACGGCGGCGACAGCGTGCTCCTGCCCGGAGGGGCCGGGCGTCGTCAGCAGGCGCTCGAGCAACTCGGGAAGCGGCATGGCCGGCCGACACTACCTGCGCCTCCTCGGGCGACTCCGCGGTAGCGTCCCGGCGTGAAACTCCGGACGCTGCCCGACAGCTACGCAGTCGTCCGCCTGCAGCCCGGCTCGGAGCTGCCGGAGTGGGTCGACAAGGGACCGTTTCGCTCGGTGACCAGAACCGACCACGAGGTCTCGGTCGTCTGCCGCGACCACGACGTGCCCGAGGGCGAGAGCGTCGACCGGGGCTGGACGGTGCTCGAGGTGATGGGGCCGCTCGACTTCTCTCTCAGCGGGGTCGTCGCCTCGCTCGTCGGGCCGCTCGCGGAGGCCGACCTGCCGATCTTCGTCATCTCGACCTTCGAGTCGGACTACGTCCTCGTCCGCTCGGCCGACCTTGGCCGCGCCGCCGACATTCTCGAGGAGGCCGGCCACGTCTTCGCGGCTTGACGCTCGCGGAGGGCACGCCTACCCTGCCGCCATGACTTCCGTCCGCAACCGGTGGGCCTGGCGCACCGAGCGTGGCGGGAGCCTGCGCGCACGCTGAACCGCGCCAGCACAGCCCGTCCGCTCGACCCGGCTCCGCGAGGAGCCTTTTTCATGTCCGGAACCGAGCTCCCAACCGACCTCCTCACGCCGCTCGGCGCCTACCTCACCCTGCGTGAGAGCGCCGCCGGCGCGTTTCTGCTCGAGTCTGTCGAGCGCGGACGGCTCGGGCGCTACAGCTTCGTCGGCGCCGGATCGCGGCTCGTCTCGCTCGCAGAGGCGGAGACTCTCGGCGAGCCGGTCGTCGGTTACCTCGGCTACGACGCGGTCGCCACGTTCGAGCCGACGGTGCCGCTCCCGGAGGAAGGGCCTGACGTGCCCGAGAGCCTCTTCCTCGTCCCCGACGTCCTGCTCCGCTTCGACCACGCGCGCGGAGTGGCGGAGTTGCTGCGCGGTGATGCAGCCGGACTGACGGGCTCCGCTCCGCCGCTGCCCCGCGGCTCGGCGCCGCGCGGGCCACTCGAGCGCGAGCCGTCGCGCGACGAGCACCTGCGCCGCGTCGAGCGTGCGCAGGAGCAGATCCGCGAGGGCGACGTCTTCCAGGTCGTGATCGCCCAGCGGGCGACGCGCCCCACCTCGGCGTCGGCCGTGGAGCTGTACCGCGCGCTCCGCCGCGTCAACCCGTCGCCGTACCTCTTCCTCCTGGAATTCGGCGACCTGGCGCTCGTCGGAAGCTCGCCCGAGACGGTCGTGAAGTGCACGGGACGCCGCGCCGAGCTCAACCCGATCGCCGGGACGATCGCTCCGGGCGAAGGCGACGCGGCGGCCCTGCTCTCGTCGGAGAAGGACCGGGCGGAGCACACCATGCTGGTCGACCTCGGCCGCAACGACCTCTCGCGGGTGTGCGTGCCGGGCTCCGTGCGGGTCGACCGGTTCATGGAGGCCGAGCGCTACTCGCACGTGACCCATCTCGTCTCGGAGGTCGTCGGCGAGCTGCGCGACGGGGTCACGCCGTTCGAGCTCCTGCGCGCGTGCTTCCCGGCCGGCACCGTCTCGGGCGCGCCGAAGGTGCGCGCGATGCAGATCATCTCGGAGCTCGAGCGGTACCGGCGCGGGATCTACGCAGGAGCGGTGGGCTATCACCTGCCGGAGACAGGGGAGCTCGACACCTGCATCGCGATCCGGACGCTGTGGCTGCGCGACGGCGTCGCGCACCTGCAGGCGGGCGGCGGCATCGTCGCCGACTCCGATCCCGCTGCCGAGCACGACGAGTGCCTCGCCAAGCTGCGCGCGCTCGAGACCGCGATCGAGCTGGCAGAGTCGGAGCAGGACGCCACGCCGTGATCCTTCTCATCGACAACTACGACTCGTTCTCGTACAACCTCGCGCACCTGTTCGGCGCGCTCGGCGCGGACGTGGTCGTACGCCGGAACGACGAGCTCGACGCCGACGAGGCCGAGCGGCTCGCCCCGTCCCACCTCGTCGTCTCGCCCGGTCCCGGCCGCCCGGCAGCTGCGGGCGCGACGTCCGCGATCGTCGAGAGGCTGCTGGCGACGACCCCCACGCTCGGCGTCTGCCTCGGCCACCAGGCGCTCGTCGAGGTCTGCGGCGGCGAGGTCGGGTACGCGCGCGAGCTCGTGCATGGCAAGGCGAGCCCCGTGCGGCACGACGGAAGCGGGCTCTTCACCGGGCTGCCGGAGCCGTTCGAGGCCGGGCGCTACCACTCGCTGGCCGCCGTGCGACTGCCCGACGTCCTGGCGCCGACCGCGTTCGCCGACGACGGCGAGGTCATGGCGGTGCGCCACCGCGAGCTGCCTGCGGTCGGCGTCCAGTTCCACCCCGAGTCGGTGCTGACGCCCGACGGGCCTGCGCTCGCGCGCAACTTCCTCGAGGGCCGGTTGTGATCCAGCAAGCGCTCGCCCGGCTCCTCGACGGCCACGACCTCTCGCGCGACGAGGCGCGGGGGACGATGGCCGTGATCATGGCCGGCGAGGCGACGGATGCCCAGATCGCGGGCTTCCTGGTCGCACTGCGGGCGAAGGGTGAGACGGCGGACGAGATCGCGGGTTGCGCCGAGGCGATGCGCGAGCACGTCCTCCGGGTCAACCCGCAGCGGACGGATCTCGTCGACGTCGTCGGCACCGGCGGCGACGGCGCAAACACGTACAACATCTCGACTGCGGCGGCCCTGGTCACGTCCGCAGCGGGAGCGGCGGTCGCGAAGCACGGCAACCGGGCC
>DATBAH010000122.1:0-10783 GCA_036271615.1 Gaiellaceae bacterium | reverse complement strand
GGACCCCAGAGCTCGGGTGCGCCGATCAAGGCAGGCCCCGGATCCGCCGAAGTCGTTGTGTCCGAGTCGGGCGCGCTGAGCGCGTGGTACGTGACGGTCGGCCAGACGGTCGCGCCCGGCAGCGTGCGCAGCCGTGCGACTTCAGCTGACGGGAGGACGACCGAGACACCGTCGAGCGCGACGCCGTAGTGCCAGCGGACACGCGCCGCCGGAATAGCGACGGCGAGCCGAGCGCCGAGCGTCCGCTGCGCCGCCGCGAGCGTGCGGAGGTAGGAGACCGCCGCCGGCGCGCGCACGGCGAGGGAGTGGCTGTGTCTCGTGGCTGCCGTCGCGAGTGTCCGGTCGTGGCCGATCGCCATCGCGAGGGAAGGCCGCGGCAGCGTGACGACCACCTCGACCAGGTCCGCGGAGGCCCGCGGCGCCGCAGCCGCTCCTCCACCCGCGAGCAGCGCGAGAGCAGCTCCGAGGGCGAGTGCGAGCGGAAGCAGGGAGCGGTGCAAGGAAGCCGCATGGTACGTGCGCTCGGGGCGGTTGGGGCACCCCGTTTGGGGCTACACTGGCGCTCCGCGCGGATGTGGCGGAATTGGTAGACGCGCACGGTTCAGGTCCGTGTGGGCTTCGGCTCGTGGAGGTTCAAGTCCTCTCATCCGCATCGGCCCGAGGTACGTCGATTCGAGCAGATATAGGCAGTTTCGGACCTCCGGTGGCTCGGAGCCATCCGAACGGGTGTGTGTCCTCGCGCGCCGTCGACCTACGTATCGAACGCGGCTACCAGAGCCGCGCAACTTCGATGACACGCACGGCCGACCAGAGCGAGGTAGACACGTGGTGACCACAGCGGCAAGGCCGCACGTCTTTTGGGTCGAGGCGGATTCCGCCACCCGGAAGCGCGTCAGTGCTTGGCCCGTCGGTCCTGCGCTCCTCGAGAGGCTGGGCGAGATCAACCTGGACGTGCAGACGGCGCTCGAGGACGAGCGCGCCCGGCTCAGCGAGCACGGCTATCCGGAAGATCTGCCGCTGCCCGCTCTCTGGTGGACGGCCGGCAAGCCTTAGGTGGCGGCCCTGCCCCGTGAGTCCAGCTTCGTCTCGAAGGCCCGGCGCAGCAGCTCGCCGGTCATGTCGCCGGTTCGGCGGGGGATCGGCTTCGGCTCCTGGCGGACGACGCTGACGATCTCGCCGCTCCGCTCGCCGTAGCTGCGCGCATAGGCCTCCGCCTCGCGAATCGGCGAAGCATCCTCCCGCCGCCCGCGGCGGAAGAGCGAGCGGAGCCACCGGAGCACGCGACTAGCGTCGCAGAAAGCCGGGACGGAGACTAGGCCGCTGCCAGCTCGACGTCGGCTTCTGGGTACAAGACCTGCCAGACGCGGAGGTAGAGCTCGAGCTCGAGATGCTGTAAGTCCTCCGGGGTCTCGTCGAGGTCGACGCGATCCGGTGCGGCTACGACGGCACGCCGGCCGACGCTCGTGAGGAACGCCGCGAGCCGGTCGGTGTACGAGGGATCGCGCAGGAAGAGCTGCATGCCGCAGACCTGATCTTCGCTGCCGCGGCCGGTGCTCGACCACCCCCCGCCGGGGGATTTGTCGCCGGTCAGGCCGGGACGAGCGCCGCGAGCACGTCGTCGGCGTGCGTGTCGGGCTTGACCCCGTGCATGACCTTCGCGACCGTCCCGTCGGGCGCGACGATGAACGTCGTGCGGCTGACTCCCCAGTACGTCTTGCCGTTGTATCGCTTCTCGCTCCAGGTGCCGTAGCGCTCGGCGACCTCGTGCAGCGGATCGGCCAGCAGCGTGAACGGGAGCTCGTACTTCTCCTTGAACTTGACGTGCGAGGCTTCGTCGTCGGGCGAGATGCCGAGCACCACCGCGCCGGCGCGCTCGAACTCCCCGTACGCGTCGCGGATTCCGCAGGCCTGCGCCGTGCAACCTGGCGTGTCGTCCTTGGGATAGAAGTAGAGGACGACCGGCTTGCCGCGGAAGTCGGACAGACTCACGCTCTCGCCGGCGTCGGTCGTGACGGTGAAGTCGGGTGCCGCGTCGCCCTCGGAGACCACGTTCTGAGCGTAGTCGGGCGACGTCGGGCTGGGCCGCAGTCAGATATGCAGCAGGTGCAGGTTCGGGAGCTCGCGGTACCGCTCGTCGAGGTCGAAGCCGTAGCCGACGTAGAGCTCGTCGGGGACGACGAAGCCGACGTAGCGAACCGGCAGGTCGTCGACGAGCCGCCGGTACGGCCGGTCGAGGAGGGTGACCGCGGCCACCGAGGCCGGGCCGCGGAGCTCGAAGGTGCGCACGAGATAGTTGAGCGTCAGCCCTGTGTCGACCACGTCCTCGACGACGAGCACGTCGCGGCCGCGGACGTCGAGGTCGAGATCCTTGAGCACGCGGATCTGCTGGTGCCCGCCCATGCGTGCGCTGCCGTAGCCGGCGAGCTCGACGAAGTCGAGCGAGTGGAACATGGGGATGGCACGGGAGAGATCCGCGACGAAGACGAGGCTCGCCTTGAGCGAGCCCACGAGGACCGGCTCGCGGCCGGCGTAGTCGCCCGCGATCTCCGCACCGAGCTCGCGCACGCGCGCGGCGATCTCGGCAGCGGAGAGATGGATCTCCCCGATCCGCTCGTCCGGCGGGCGGTACCCGGTGTCAGCTGGCGAGGTCGAGATGGAAATGCTGGGCGAGGCGCTCGAGGTCGCGCCGGTAGAAGAGCTTGATCTTGACGTCTGGGTATCGCTCGCGCAGCTTCCGCAGCTTCCGGTTCTTGCGGGTCACGAGCGACTGCTTCATGGCGGTGATCTCGACGTAGAGCTCCTGGTCGGGAAGATAGAAGTCGGGCGTGAACGCCTTGGTGACGCGCCCGTTCTCGTCCTCCTCGAGCACGAACGTCCTGGGCTCGTATTCCCACGGGACGTCGTAGTAGTCGAGCACCTTCGCGCACTCCAGCTCGGCGGGACTCGCGAACCGCGGCGGCTCGGTGCCGCGATACGCCCGAAAGACCGGGAGCTGAAGCTCCATCGGAGCTCACGGTAGCTGCGCCGTCGGATGCCGAGACAAACCGCACAATCGCCGGATCTTCTAGCGTTCCCGGACCATGTTCCGGATCGTTCAGCTCTCCGACCTGCACTGCGGGCAGCAGTTCTTCCTCCCGCAGCACCTCGAGCGCGCGATCGCCGAGGTGAACGAGATGGAGCCCGATGTCGTCGTGATCTCCGGAGACCTGACCACGAACGGGTTCAAGGACGAGTACGTGCTCGCCCGCGAGTACCTGAACCGGGTCGAGTGCGAGGCGATGGTCGTGATCCCGGGCAACCACGATTCGCGCAACGTCGGCTACGTCCACTTCGAAGATCTGTTCGGCGACAGGAACTCGGTGCTGCGCGTGGGCAACGCGACGATCGTGGCGGTGGACTCCACCGAGCCCGACCTCGACAACGGCCAGATCGGACGCGGTCGCTACCGCTGGATCGAGGAGCAATTCGCTGACGCGCCGGCCGAACTGCGCGTCTTCGTCCTCCACCACCATCTGCTGCCGGTGCCGGGGACGGGCCGCGAGCGCAACATCGTCAACGACGCCGGCGACACGCTCGAGACCCTGCAGCGCGCCGGGGTCGATCTCGTCCTCGCCGGCCACAAGCACGTTCCGTACGCGTGGCGGCTCGAGGATCTGTTCGTCGTCAACGCGGGAACGGTCTCGTCCTCGCGGCTGAGAGGCAAGGGCCGGGCCTGTTACAACGTCGTGGAGGTCGAGGGCACGCACGTGGACGTGTGGCGCCGCTATCCGTTCCACGGGCAGGAGCGGATCATCCAGTTCTCGACCGACACGAAGACGTACGAGAAGTACACGGCGCGAATCGAGGACGAGGTGCGCTCCACGTGAGGGCGCTCGCGCTGATCGACGGCGAGCACTACGCACCGGTCGTGCGGGATGCGCTCGACGCGCTGCCGTACGACGTTGTCGGCGCGCTGCTCGTCGGCGGCACCGAGAAGCTGCGCGGCGACGACGACTACGGCCTCCCTCTCGTCGAGACGCTGGACGCCGTCGAGGTGGATCTGGTCGTCGACCTGTCCGACGAGCCGGTGCTCGGGCCGCGGGAGCGCATGCTGTGGGCGTCGCGCGCGCTCGCACTCGGGCTGCCGTACGTCGGCGCCGACTTCCGCTTCGACCCACCGCCGCTCCATCCGGTCGAGACGCCCTCACTCGCGGTGATCGGCCTCGGCAAGCGCATCGGGAAGACTGCGGTCGCGGGCCACGTCGCGCGCGTCCTCGCCGGCGACCGCCGGGTGGTGGTCGTGGCAATGGGCCGCGGCGGGCCGGCCGAGCCGGAGTTGCTCGAGGCGCCGCCGACGCTCGACGACCTGCTCGAGCTCTCCCGCTCCGGGAGGCACGCCGCGTCCGACCACTTCGAGGCCGCGGCGCTCGCCGGTGTTCCGGCGATCGGCTGCCGGCGCGCCGGAGGCGGGCTCGCGGGCGCTCCGTTCCGGTCGAACGTCCTCGAGGGCGCGGCGCTCGCCGCTCAACTCGACGCGGAGCTGCTCGTGTTCGACGGCAGCGGCGCCGCACTGCCGCCGGTCGCGGCGGATGCGCGGATCCTCGTCACGAACAGCCGTCACGATCCCCGTGCCGGCCTCAACGCCTACCGCGTTCTCGTCTCCGACCTCGTCGTCGACACCGGCGGCGCCGACCGCGAGGCGATCCGCTCGATCTCCGACGTTCCGGTGGTGGCCGCCGAGCTTCGTCTGCGCCCGGCCGAGCCGCTCGGCGGTCGCCGCACGGCCGTCTTCACGACCGGGCCTGCACCGACCGACGAGCTCGACGCCGAGGTGGTCCACGTCTCGCGCAACCTGGCGCGCCGAGACGCGCTGCGGGAGGAGCTCGAGCGCGTCGACGCGGACGTCTATCTCGTGGAGCTCAAGGCCGCTGCGATCGACGTCGTGGCCGAGGCTGCGCTCTCGCGCGGGGCGGAAGTCGTCCTCGCTGCGAACGACGTCGTGTCGGACGAGCTCGACGAGCGCGTCTTCACCCTCGCAGCCGCTGCGGTGAGCGCATGAACGAGCCGCAGCGCATCATGCCGCTGCCCCTCGGCGGCGGGGAGCTCGGGCTCCCGTACTCGCGTGGGCTGATGGCGCGCTCGCTGATGGCGGCCGGGGTCGCCGGCCACCGCGCGTACGCACTCGCGAGCCGCGTCCACGACGACCTTCGCGAACGCGATCGCCACGAGATCGAGCTCGAGCGGCTCGAGGAGCTCGCGGTCGAGATGCTCGGGGAGGAGGAGGGACGCGAGTCGACCAAGCGCCTGCGCCGTTATCAGGAGCTCCGCGAGCTCGACCTGCCGATCATGATCTTCATCGGGGGAGCGACCGGCACGGGGAAGTCGACGGTCGCCACCGAGCTTGCGTACCGCTTCGGCATCACCCGCGTCACCTCGACGGACTTCGTGCGGCAGACGATGCGCGCGTTCTTCTCGCGCGCGTTCATGCCGGCGATCCACCAGTCGAGCTTCGAGGCGGGCGACGCCTACCCGGACGCCGACGACCCGCTCGAGTTCGGCTTCCTGCAGCAGGCGAGGAACGTCCTCGTCGGCGTCCGCGCCTCGTCCGAGCGCGCGCTCGAGGAGGGCTGGTCGCTCGTGCTCGAGGGCGTTCACCTGGTTCCCGGGATGGTCGAGCTGCCGCAGCCCGAACTGGCTGTCTCGGTCTTCGTCGTGCTCTCCATCGAGGACGAGGAAGAGCACGTGCGTCACTTCCGCTTTCGCGACGAGGATTCGGAGCGGCCGGAGTCGCGCTACCTCGAGCGCTTCGCCGACATCCGGCGGCTGCAGGAGGTCGTCGTCGCACGCGCCCATCGCGCCGGGGTGCCGGTGATCGAGAACGAGAACGCCGACAAGGCCGCGCGGACGGTCGCGGACCTGGTCCTCGACGCCGCCGAGCAGAGCCGCACGGTGGCGCGATGAGCGAGAGCGCCGGATACGAAGCCGAAGCAGAGCCGCCGTGCCAGTGCCAGGCGTACCTGCGGGCGACGGAGCGCGCGGCGCTGGTCTCGGCGCGCTGGCTCGGCCGGGCCGACGAGCACGCGGCCGAGGAGACAGCCGCCACCGGGATGCGCGCGACGCTCGACGTCCTCCAGATCAGCGGCCGCGTCGTGTTCGGCTCGCTCGACGACTCGGGAGGCCTCACTCCCGGCGCGATCGTCGGCGCCGGCGGCAAGGAGGTCGACCTCGCGCTCGACCCGCTCGAGGGACGCGGCATCGTGGCCCGCGGCGGCAACGGCGCGATGTCGATGATCGCGGTCGGCGACCCCGGCCGCTTCACGGCGCTGCCCGACATCTACATGCGGAAGATGGCGGTCGGCCCGCTCGCCCGCGGCTCGATCGACCTCCACCGCCCGGTCGGCGAGAACATCGAGGCGATCGCGGAGGCGTTCGGGCGGAGAGTGAACGACGTGACGACGATCGTCCTCGACCGTCCGCGCCACCACGACCTGATCGAGGAGATCCGCAACTCGGGCGCGCGGATCAAGCTCATCCAGGACGGTGACGTGACCGCCGCGATCTCGGCCGCGATCCGCGGCACGAACGACCACCTTGCGATCGGGATCGGCGGCACGCGGCAGGCGGTGCTGTCGGCCGCCGCGCTGCGCTGTCTCGGCGGTGAGTTGCAGGCCCAGTTCTGGCCGACGTCGCGCGGGGAGATCGAGGAGCTGAGAGCGGCCGGGATCGAGGACTACGAGCGCGTCTTTCGCACCGAGGATCTTGCTCCGGGAGAGGTGATCGTCGCCGCGACCGGCGTGTCGAACGGCGACCTCCTGCGCGGCGTCCGGTTTCTCGCCGACAGCGCGCGGACGCACTCGCTTCTCATGTGCACGCGCTGCAACTGGGTGCGGTTCGTCGACGGCATCCACTTCTTCGCCCGCGAGCGGCGCGAAGAAGTGCGGCTCCTCGGTTACTGATCGCAAGCCGAACCTTCGTTCACTTTCGCGCGGGCGCGGCGTAGCATCGCCCGCAAGCGACTGGGAGGACAGAATGGCTGTTTCGGTCGAGGGCCTCGCGTCCGGCCTGAAGGGCAGGGTCGTCCAGGCGGGCGACGCCGACTACGACGCGTCGCGCGCGCTCTACAACGCGATGATCGACAAGCGGCCGGCCGCGATCGCGTACTGCACCGACGAGGCGGACGTCGCCGCAGCCCTGCGCTACGGCGTCGAGCACGGGCTGAGGATCGCCGTGCGCTCCGGCGGCCACAACGGCGCAGGGCTCGGGTCGGTCGACGACGGGCTCGTAATCGACCTCTCGGCGATGAACGACGTCACGGTCGACGCTCCCGTGCGCATGGCCCGCGTCGGAGGAGGCGCGCTCCTCAAGGACGTCCTTGCGGCGACGCACGAGCACGGCTTGACGGTTCCCGTCGGGATCATCGGCACGACCGGCGTCGGCGGGCTCACGCTCGGCGGCGGCGTCGGCCACCTGACGCGGGCGTTCGGCCTGACGATCGACAACCTCGTCGCCGCCACCGTCGTCCTGGCCGACGGCTCGGTGGTTCAGACCGACGTCGAGCGGGAGCCCGAGCTCTTCTGGGCGCTGCGCGGCGGCGGAGGCAACTTCGGCATCGTCACGTCGTTCTCGTTCCGGTGCCATCCGGTCACCACCGTCCTCGCAGGGCCGGTGCTGTACGACATCGACGACGCGGCCGACGTGCTCTCGTGGTACCGCGACTTCCTGCCGGCACTACCCGACGAGGTCGGCGGCTTCTTCGCCTTCCTGACGGTGCCTCCGGGTCCGCCCTTCCCCGAGGAGCTGCACATGCGGAAGGTCTGCGGAGTCGTCTGGACGCAGGCCGGGGAGGAGGAGTCGGACGCGTTGCGCGAGGCGCGTTCGTTCGGGAAGCCGCTGCTCGACGGGATCGCCCCGGTGCCGCTGCCGATGTGGAATACGGCCTTCGACGCTCTCTACCCGCCCGGCGACCAGTGGTACTGGCGCGGGGAGTTCATGCGGGAGATCCCGGACGAGGCGATCGCGGTCCACGCCGAATACGGTCCGGCCCTGCCGACGTGGAAGTCGACGATGCACCTCTACGCGAGCGACGGGGCAGCCGCCCGGGTCGGAGCCGACGAGACCGCGTGGGCGTATCGCGAAGCCCGCTGGACGGCGGTGATCGCCGGCGTCGATCCGGATCCCGCGAACGCCGGGGCGATCCGCGACTGGTGCGTCTCGTACTCCGACGCGATCAGGCCGCACACGATGGGCGGCGGGTACGTCAACTTCCAGATGGACGAGCCGGATCGCGTCCGCGGCATGTACGGCGGGAACTACGACCGGCTCGCGCGGGTCAAGGCTGCCTACGACCCGGAGAACGTCTTCCGGGTCAACCAGAACATCGTTCCCGCGACGTAGCGATACGGGCGGTGTGGTCTTGCTGGCGCCCGGCCTTTGGCCGGGCGCCAGCGGCTTTGCCGCCGACGCTTCCAGCCTAAGGCGGCGGGCGGCGGCCTGCCGCCCGCTCTTGGTCGTCGTAGCGTTTGCCGGCGCGCAGGAACCACCAGGCGAACCACATCACGGCGATCACCGGGCCGATCGCGGCGACGAGGAGGATGATGGTGAGGCCGACGTTGCCGGCGCTGCCGAGCACGTCGGAATCGTACGTGCGCTTAGACTGGTCCCATGCCTACGCGCGACGAGGTGATGGAGGTTCTCCGGCACGTCGAGGATCCCGAGCTCGGGATGGACATCGTCGATCTCGGTCTCGTGTACGAGGCCGAGGTCGAGAACTCGACCGCCAAGGTCACGTACAGCCTGACCTCGATGGGCTGTCCGGCTGGGCCGCTCATCGCGCAGGACATCGAGGGCGCCGTCCGGCAGGTCGAGGGCATCGAGGACGTCCAGCTGGAGCTGACGTTCGACCCGCCCTGGACGCCGGATAAGATGTCCGACGACGCGAAGTTCATTCTCGGCTTCGGCTAGTCCGTCAGCCCGGCGTTCACCCGCTTCGTACGATGCCGGGCGCATTCGGCCGGGCGAAGCTGAGCCCCGATGTCGCTGACGCACCCCAAGGGCCCGAAGCGCCTGAAGGCCGAGCTCTCGCTCTCGCCGCTCTTCACGCGCGAACGGGACACGATCCCGTGCCACGAGCTGCCCGAGCGCGAGATGTCTCCCGACGTCGCGTACCAGATCATCCACGACGAGCTGATGCTCGACGGCAACGCACGGATGAACCTCGCCACCTTCGTCAGCACGTGGATGGAGCCGCAGGCCGAGAAGCTGATGGCCGAGTGCTTCGACAAGAACATGATCGACAAGGACGAGTACCCGCAGACGGCGGAGCTCGAGTCGCGCTGCGTCAACATCCTCAGCGACCTCTGGCACGCTCCGAAGGGGGCGCAGGCGACCGGGTGCTCCACGACCGGGTCGAGCGAGGCGGCGATGCTCGGAGGGCTCGCGCTGAAGCGTCGGTGGCAGAAGCGACGCAGCGACGAGGGCAAGCCGACCGACAAGCCAAACCTCGTGATGGGGGTCAACGTCCAGGTCTGCTGGGAGAAGTTCGCCAACTACTGGGACGTCGAGATGCGGCTCGTGCCCATGGAGGGCGAGCGCTTCACCCTCTCCGCGGAGGAAGCCGTCAAGCGCTGCGACGAGAACACGATCGGCGTCGTCGCGATCCTCGGTTCCACCTTCGACGGTGCGTACGAGCCGGTGGCCGAGATCTGCGCGGCGCTCGACGACCTGCAGGAGCGCACCGGCCTCGACGTGCCCGTCCACGTCGACGGGGCATCGGGTGCCTTCATCGCGCCGTTCCTCGACCCGGAGCTCGTCTGGGACTTCCGCCTGCCGCGCGTTGCGTCGATCAACACGTCGGGGCACAAGTACGGGCTCGTCTACCCCGGCGTCGGCTGGATCGTCTGGCGCGACTCGGACGCGCTGCCCGAGGAGCTGATCTTCTGGGTCAACTACCTCGGCGACGAGATGCCCACCTTCGCGCTCAACTTCTCGCGGCCGGGCTCGCAGGTCGTCTCCCAGTACTACAACTTCTTGCGGCTCGGTTTCGAGGGCTACTCGAAGGTGCAGGGGTATGCGCGGTCGGTTGCGACCCGGCTGTCCGCCGCGATCGCGGAGATCGGACCGTTCCGGCTGCTGACAACCGGCGACGAGCTGCCCGTGTTCGCCTTCACGCTTGCCGACGGCGTCGACGGCTTCTCGGTCTTCGACGTCTCGAGCGCGCTCCGCGAACGGGGCTGGCAGGTTCCGGCCTACACGTTCCCCGAGAACCGGACAGACCTCGCAGCGCTGCGCGTCGTCGTCAGAAACGGCTTCGGCCATGACATGGCCGACCTCTTCCTCGCCGATCTGAACCGGCAGCTGCCACGGCTCCAGAAGCAGAGCGGCCCCGTTCACGACAGCGGAAGCGGAGCCGGATTCCACCACTGACACGTCTTTGGGGCCTCATCCCTTTGTGGCGATGCGGCTCCCCGTCAGGCCTGAGACGCTAGGCGCACTTCGACGGTCATGGAGGTATGCACATGTGGTGGGGCATTGGGTTCGGTGGACTCCTGTACGTGGTACTGCTCGTGGTCCTGGGAATCAGCTGTCTTCGCAAGGGCCACTGGGTGATGTTCATCCTCGGCTTCTTCCTCCCGCTGTTCTGGATCATCGGCGCGGTGATCCCGGCGACGAGGCCGCAGACGATCTAGGAGGGTTTGCCGCTCGACGGGTGGAGGAGCGGCACGCTCCCTTCCCAACCGGCCTCGAGCACGCCGAGCGTCGTGGGCGGCGTGATCACGGCGGCCTCTCCGCGCGGCCTGGCCCGTCG
>DATBAH010000121.1:0-3775 GCA_036271615.1 Gaiellaceae bacterium | reverse complement strand
CACCGCCGGCGTCGCGCCGCACGAGCGAGCCTCCGCCCGCCCCGACCGTGTGCACGTCCACCGACGCAAGACGGACCGGCAGGCCGCCGATCTCTCGCTCGGACACCCGCTCGGCCCTGCCCCCCGGCAGCAGACAGACGTCGGTCGAGGTGCCGCCCATGTCGAACGCGATCGCGTCGGCGAAGCCGGCCCGCCGCGCCAGCAGACCTGCCCCGACGACCCCGGCTGCCGGTCCCGAGACGAGCAGCCGCGAGGGGTGCGCCGCAGCCTCCCCCACGGGGAGAACTCCACCGGACGAGAGCATCACGACGGGCTCCGGCAACCCGGCACCGGCCGCAGCCGCGGCGAGCTCACGCAGGTAGCGAGCCGCGACCGGAGCGAGGTAGGCGTCGGCGGCGGTCGTCGAGGCGCGCTCGTACTCCCGGAACTCGGGGGCGAGCTCGTGAGAGGCTACGACGTGCACGCCGGGATGGCGCCGCCGCAGCTCAGCCGCCACCGCCCGCTCATGCGACGGATCGCGGAACGCAAAGAGCAAGCAGACGGCGATCGCCTCCACCTCGCCGAGCTCGGACAGGGAGTCGAGCTCGAGCGGCTCGAGCTCTCCCTCGGGGCCGATCCGGCCGCGGACTCCGTGGCAACGCTCGAGCGGCACGAGCGGCTCCGGATGCTCCGCGCAAAGCCGGTAGAGGTGGGCGCGTGTCTGGCGGCGCAGGTGGAGCAGATGCTCGAAGCCCGCGTTGCCGACGTACGCCGTCCGCGCACCGCGTCGCTCGAGCAGCGCGTTGGTCGCGACGGTCGTCCCGTGGGCGAATCGCTCCAGCTCCGCCTCGCCCGCGCCGACAGCACGTGCCGCGGCGAGCACCGACTCCTCCTGCCGCTCCGCGGTCGGCACCTTGGCCGTCCGGATGCGTCCTTCCTCGACGAGCACCGCGTCGGTGAAGGTGCCGCCGACGTCGACGCCCAGGATCGCCACGCCCGTACTCTGACCGCGCATGCGGGTCCGCGCCTTCCTGTTCGACTTCGACGGTCTCATCCTCGACACCGAGCTCGCCTCGCGCGCGGGCTGGGAGCTGCTCTACCGCGAGCACGGCCACGAGCTGCCAACCGAGCTGTGGGCGACGGTCGTAGGAACCACTCACGCCCCGTTCGATCCGATGGGCCACCTCGAGGAGCTCGTCGGCGAGCCGCTCGAGCGGGAGGCGCTGAACGAGAAGCGCTACGAGCACGAGATGGCGCTGATCGAGGCGGAGGAGCTGCGCCCCGGCATCGCGGAGTACCTCGCGGCCGCCCGGCGGCACGGGCTGAAGCGGGCGATCGTGTCCAGCTCGCCTCGCAGCTGGGTCGACATGCACCTCGAGCGGCTCGAGGAGGCCGTCGGCTGGGACGCGATCTGCACCGCCGACCGCGATCCCGTCCGCGCGAAGCCGGCACCGACGCTGTATCTCGAGGCACTGGAGGCACTCGGCGTGACCGCAGACGAGGCGGTCGCATTCGAGGATTCGCCGAACGGCGTCCTGGCGGCGAAGGCGGCCGGCGTCTTCTGCATCGCCGTGCCCAACGAGGTCACGCGCGACCTCGGCCTAGAGGAGGCAGGCGCCGACCTCGTCCTCGACTCGCTCGCCGAGCTGCCGCCGGAGACCTTGTTCTCACGTCTTGCGGGGGAATAGGCTCGCCTCATGGCTGCCTACGAGAAAGCCCACATCGACGAGATCGCGTCGAACCAGTGGCCGCACTGGATCCCCGTACGCCACCACTTCGGGATCGAGACCTTCGGCATCAACCTCTGGCGCGGGCGCGACGACGGGACCGTCATCCCCGAGCACGACCACGGCTCCAACGGCGAGCCGGAGCTCTATTACACGGTCGACGGCAACGCGACCTTCTCCATCGACGGCGAGGAGGTCGAAGCTCCGGCCGGGACGTGCCTCTGGATCGACCCCAAGGCCACGCGCGCGGCGACCGCCCGCGACCCGGGGACGCTCGTTCTCTCGGTCGGCGCGGGGCCGCCGGGCACGGGATACAAGCCCGCAGGCTGGGACTCGCACTACCTCGACGGCGACAAGTAGCTCGGTACCCTCGCGGCGGAGCGGCCGGGCCCGGTGGCCCAGCGGGTCTTCAAAACCCGTACGGTCGTGCAACCCACGGCTAGGTCGGTTCGACTCCGGCGCCGCTCCGCTCGCCTTCCAGGTGCTCGAGGGACGCGTTCTCGGCGAAGGGAAGAACCTCGGAGAGTTCGAGGCGTCGCCCGAACCCCTTCTAGTTCGCTGCGGCGCACGCTTGGCGGTTCACGGTCACGAAGGTCGAGGTCTTCGGGCCGCCATGTCGGTCGCGGCACGCACGGCGGTTCGATTTCGGGGCCTCGGGGAGAAGCCGCGCATGGGATTCATCGTCAGTCTCGTCATAGCCGCTGTCGGCTTCATCCTCGCCCTCGCCGTGCACCCGACGCATCCCGGCTCGGTCAACGTGAACACCGTTGGCTGGATCCTCGTCGTCTTCGGTCTGATCGGCTTCCTCTCCGACCTGCTGCTGTGGTCGTCGTGGGGGCCGGGCTACCTCCGCCGCACCACGTATGTCGACCAGGGTCCGGACTACGGCGGTGCCTATCCGTCGCGCCGGGGATACCCGCGCCGCCGGGTGATCGAGGAAGAGGAAGGCCCGCAGGGGCCCGGGTACTAGTCGGCGTCGTCCGGGCGCATCTCGTCGAGCGCCGCACGGCCTTCCTCGTGCACCTGCTGCCGGCGCTCCTCCGGCGACTCCGGGTCCTCTTCCGCGACAGGCTCGGCCGCGGGCTCGGCCGTTCGCGACTCGGCGAGCTTCTCGCGTAGCTCCTCGGCGCGCGCGTCGGTGTCCGTGTCCGGCTCCGTCCCTGCGGGGGCCGGTGCGGGCTCCGTCGCGGCCTGCCGGCGTCGCCGCAGCAGCCGGTAGGCGGCGATCCCGGCAGCCGTTCCGCCGATCCACGCGGTGAGACGCCTCACGGCGCCGATGCTACAGTGACCGCCGCTTCCTGCCCCGTCATCGCGCCGTTCGGTCCCGAGCGTCGCCGGCAGTCGGGGCCGACATCGAGACCATGGGAAGGGAGGACATCGGGACGTGACGACTTACGAAATTCTGCTGTTGCTGGACCCCGAGCAGGCCGAGGCCCGCCAGGACGACATCGTCGCCCGCACGCGCGAGCTCGTCGAGAAGTCGGGCGGCTCGTGGCAAAGCCACGATGCGTGGGGACGGCGCCGGCTCGCCTATCCGATCGCGCACAAGGAGGAGGGCGTCTACCACCTCGTCGTCTTCGACGCTGAGCCGGCGACGCTAGACGAGGTCTCCCGCGTCCTCAAGATCGACGACGCCGTGCTACGGCACATGGCGACGCGCCACATCGCCGGCTCGCGGACGAGCGCGCCGCGCGACGATGCCGCGGCCGTTCCGGTCGCAGCCGAGACGACACCGGCCGAAGAGACCCCCGCCGAAACGACCCCGGCCGAATCGACGGAGCCCGCAACGACCGTTTCGGAGGAAGCCGAGCCCGAGTACGCTGGCGCGGAAGAGGAGACCAGCGAGGGATCCGGCGAGGAAGAGGAGTAAAGACATGGCGAATATCAACCGCGTCGTTCTCGTAGGCAACCTGACGAAGGACCCGGAGTTGCGGCACACCCCCGGCGGTACGCCGGTCTGCAGCATGCGGGTCGCGGTGAACAGCCGCAGGCGCGACGACTCGGGCACCTGGGTCGACAAGCCGAACTACTTCGACGTCTCCGTCTTCGGCAACCAGGCCGAGAGTTGC
>DATBAH010000120.1:0-12172 GCA_036271615.1 Gaiellaceae bacterium | reverse complement strand
GAGCTCGACGTCGACCGCGACCGGCACCCCGGCGTGCGCCGTGAGCGCGCGGATCGCCGCATCGAGGCCGCGGTCGGCGAGGATCGGAGGGTGGATGCCGCGCGCGAGGTCGCGCAGCTCCTGCAACGCGGCGCCCGCCGCCTCCCGCGCCTCGGCGAGGTGCTGGTGCGCCTTCGCAGGATCCTTCTCCAGCTGCTGCTCGGCGAGGCCGAGGTTCATGCCGAGCGCCACGAGCCGCGCCTGCGCGCCGTCGTGCAAGTCACGCTCGATCCGTCGTAGCTGGGTCTCGGCCGCCTCGACCGCGCCGGCCCGGCTCTCGGTCAGCTCCTCGACGCGTGCTTCGTTCTTCTTGCCACGCGTGACGGCTTCGAGCCCGAAGACGAGCGCGATCACGGCGATCGGCCACACCGGCCAGAAGGAACCGCGTCCCGCGGCTGCCCAGATGCCGATCAGGAACAGCGACAAGAGCACCGCCTCGCCGACCTTCTTCTCGAAGCGGCTCCTGGCGGTGCTTGCCCACCAGGCCGAGCCGACGGCGAGCCCGGTCGGCAGCCACACCCACACCGGCCAGAACGAGCCGCCGCCGCTCGCCGCCCAGACGACGAGGACGAAGAGGTCGACGAGGAGGAGGGCCCAGGCCGAAGCCCGGACCGTCCTCCGAAACAGCGTGAGCGTGATCACGGATCCCATTCTCGGTCACGCACCCTCGGCCGCAAGGTTGAGCCGCGGCAGCCGGTCGAGTGCCCGCGGCAGCCACCAGTTGCGCTCGCCCAGCAGCGTCATCGTGGCCGGTAGCAGCAGCGCCCGGATCACGGTCGCGTCGATCAGCACCGCGACGGCGAGACCGAAGCCCATCTGCTTGAGCGAGAGCAGGCCGAGCGTGGCGAAGACCGCGAATACGCCGACCATGACCATGGCCGCGCTCGTCACCGTCGAGGCGGTCGAGCGGATGCCCTGGTCGACCGCCTCGCGCGTCGAGTAGCCGCGGTCGACGAGCTCGCGGATCCTGCTGACGATGAACACGTGGTAGTCCATCGAGAGCCCGAACAGCACTGCGAACAGGAACAGCGGCACCCACGGAACGATCGCGCCGCTCGAGTGGAAGCCGAGCAGGCTGTGCAGGTGACCGTCCTGGAAGACCCACGTCATCGCGCCGTACGCCGCTCCGACCGAGAGCACGTTGAGCGCGATCGCCGTCAGCCCGACCGTGAGCGAGCGGAAGCAGACCAGCATCAACACCAGGGTCAGGACGAGCACGAAGCCGAGGATCAGCGGCATGTGGTGGTTGATCGTCGACGTGAAGTCGGCGTTGCCCGCCGTCTCGCCGGTCACTGCGACCTCGACGCCCGGGACCGATCCGATCGTGGACGGGATGATCTGTGCGCGGAGCTCGTGGAGCGCACGCGACGATGCCGCGTCTGCTCCGTCACCGGCGAGCGGGACGTCGAGCTCGACCGTGTCGTTCGCGTGGCGGATCAGCTTCACCGGCCGGTGTAGCGCCCTCCGGAACGCGTCGATTCCGGACCTGACGTGCGGTGAGTCGAGATTGGGCGCGTGCACGACGACGACCGCCGGCGCGCTCGTCGTGCCGAACGCCTTCGTCACCTGCTTGTAGGCCTTGACGACGGGCAGGCTCTGCGGGGCGTCCGAGACGCCGTCGTCCCGCGTGTGCATGTGGAGCGCCGGCGAGGCGATGGCCAGCAGGAGCGCGACGGCTCCGACGACAGTGATCTTGGGATAACGCAGGGCGGGACGCAGCGCCGCCCGCCAGATCCGCGATTCGCGGTTCGAGCGCAGGAACCGCAGCCGTCCCCACTCGACGCGGTCGCCGAGCTTCGCGAGCAACGCCGGCAGAACCGTCAGCGAGCCGAGCACCGCGACGAGCACGACGAGGATCGTCCCGAGCCCGAGCGACGTGAAGACGCTGTTGCCGGAGAGCATCAGGCCGGCTGCCGCCGTCATCACGGTGAGGCCCGAGACGAGCACCGCGCGTCCCGACGTCGCCGCGGCCCGCCGCAGTGCCTCCTCGCGGCTCGCGCCGCGGACGCGCTCCTCCCGCTCGCGCTTCGAGTAGAAGAGCGAGTAGTCGACGCCCACGGCCATGCCCATGAGCAGGATCACGCTCGCGGTCGGGTCGGCCTCGTGGACGAACGAGCTCGAGAGGTGCGTGAGCCCGAGCGCCGCGAGCACCGCGGTGAACGCAAGCAGGACCGGGATCCCGGCGGCGAGGAACGCGCCGAACGCGAGCAGCAGGATCGCGAACGTGATCGGCAGCGAGAGCTTCTCGGCTTTCGCCAGCCCGTCGGAGACGACGCCGTTCATCGCCTTCGAGATGCTCGCGTCGCCCACCTCGGCGATCGCATAGCCCGGGTGCGCCTTGGCGAGCCGGCCGACCGCGTCGAGCGCCGGCTGGATTCGCGCGTCTGCCGTGTCCGCGTTGCCGCCGATGTCGAAGCCGATCAGTGCAAGATGGCCGTCCTTCGAGACGTCGCCAAGGTGGATGTTGCGTACGTGTGCGGTGCGCGAGAGCGTCGAGCGCACATCCGAGATCGTGCGCCGGAACGCCGGTGACGCGGCGGTGAGCGTGTCCGAGCGGACGAGCACGTTCTCGCTCGCCACGTTCTTGACGTGGGCGGCGGCGAGCATCTGCTCGGCGCGCGCCGCTTGGCCGTTCGTCTGCTCGGCGTCCGTCTGCTTGATGGTGCCGTGGAGCGAGCCGAGCGCAACGGCTGCGGCGACGAATGCGAGCCACCCGAAGGTGGCGGTCTTCCAGTGCGCGGCGCTCCATCGTCCCGCGCGTGCTGCGAGGTTCATCTTGGCCTCCTGGGTCGTGTTCGAGCTCACGACTCCAGGCTGCTCGCGCCGGCCGCGCGGCACCATCCCGCGACCCGGCGTCTCGCCCTGGGGCTAGCCCCAGAGTACGTGGGGCAGCCGCCGCGACTACCGGTGCGGCGGCCACCCCGAGGCTGTCGGCGGTCAGCGACCGGTGATCGCGAACCACGCTCCGGTCGGTGCGGTCACGAACACGATCGGAGCGAAACACGGCGAGGGAAGCGCGACGGAGGTGTCGAGGTGCCCGTCGCCGCGAGGCGTGACGTCGAAGAGCTTGGTCGAGACGTTGGCGACGGTTGCCATGCCGTTCGTCGTCGTCTGGCAGCTGACGATCGCCCCCAGCTGGGTGAACGGAATCGTCCCCTGGAGATTCGCCGGCACGGGCGCGCGACGAGCGAGCACGAGGCCCTTGACCCTGAGGTGCAGCCGGCCGTTGGCACGGAGATTCGCCTGTCCGGACTTGAGCTCCCAGGGGAGCCCGCCGCCGTCGACGCCTCGGATCGGATTGGCCGATCCCGTGTAGGGCTCGATCACGGGGGCGAGCACGTTGGCGTCGAGGACCTTCCGGCCGTCGCCGCCTCCGAGGCCGAGGGCGGGGACGGCGAGCGCCGCCAGAACCGCCAGGCCGAGCACGAGCACGAGTGTCTTCCGCATTACCCCTCCCAAGGTTGGAGCGATTGACATCTCGTTCCTACGGGCGTCGCCCGGGGTCGGATTCCGAGGTCGAGGACGGAAGCGACCCGGCGGGGGCGGTTGTGCGTCCGCCCCCGCCGAATGTTCGCGTCAGCCGGTCGGCGTGATCGTGCCGAAGAGCCCGTCGGCCTCGTCGTTCAGGCCGGCGGTGAAGAACAGGGTCTGCGGATCGCCGTTTGCGCCGTCATTGCCGAACTCGAGCGCCCACAGTCCGTCGATCGAGAGCTTGCGGTGGTTGATGCTGAGCGTCCCTCGGTGTTCGAAGCGGCCGTTCGGCCGCTGGGCGTAGGCATTGATCTGCCCGTCACCGAAGTTGCCGACCAGCAGGTCGCCGCCGAAGCGGCCGAACGACGCCGGTGCCCGGGCGAGTCCCCACGGAGCGTTGAGCTGCCCGTGCTGGGCGACTCGGCCGAGGAACTTCCCGTCGAGGTTATAGGCGTCGACGATGCCGAGCCCCCGCCCGTGCGCTTCGTCGTCGGACCCGGCCTGCTGCTTCCCGTACGTCACGAAGACTCGATCGTCGATCGTCTGGATCCCGAACGGTGCGAAGTGCTTCGGGAGCCGCGGGTCGACGAACGCTCCGGGCAGGTTGAGCAGGTTCCAGCTGCCGTCGAACACGTCGACGCGCCCGTTGGCGAAGTCGGTGGCGTACAGCTTCGGCCCCGAGGAGCCGTTCGAGATGGCGAGGCCCTTGAATACCGCCCCGGACGATGCGGGTACCGTCACGAGCGCGGCCGTCGAGCCGCCGCGCCACGCGCTGATCGTGCCGTCCTCGCTGTCGAAGATGAAGTTCGACGTCCCGAGCGTGGTTGGCTCGCCGTTGTCCCGACCTGGAACTGGCCGGTGATCCCGGAGAACACCGCTCCGGTCGGATCGCCGGGAACGCCCTGCGCGGGCAGGCCGCCGATGTCGACGCGCACGCCCGCGCCCGTGTAGACCGATGCGCTGGCGGTCGCGTTGTTGGCGATCCACCAAGGACTCGTCGCGCTGCGGGCGAGTCCCCAGGTGTTCTGGAGGTTCGGATCGGTCGTCGGTGCCAGTCCCGGCACGTCAGAGGCCAGCGGCGTGACCGTGTAGTGGTTTCCCGGCGGCGCGGCCGGAGCGGCGCCGACGGCGAGCAGAGCAGCTACGAGCATGGCCGCGAGCGCGGCCGGTACGAGACGCTGCATGTCTCCCCCTTCGTTGTTCGCTCGGCAGGACCTACGCTGACCCCGGGGAAAGCGGTTTTCCCTCTGTCCCCTCTCGCATCCCCGCCGGATACAACTCGCTGGGGTTCCTCCATTACCTGATGTGAAACATGTGACCGACCGCACCGACTTCGAGCTCATTCAGGCGGCGGAATCGGAAGTGGCTGCGTTCGGCGAGCTCTATCGACGGCACGTCTCGACGGTCCACGGCTGGTTCCGCCGCCGTCTGCAGTGGGCTGCCGCAGACCTGACGGCTGAGACGTTCGCGCAGGCCTGGCTCTCTCGCCGGTGCTTCCGCAATGAGGCCGACGGCTCGGCACTCCCGTGGCTGCTCGGCATCGCGCGCAACGTCGCACGCGAGTCCGCTCGCCGGAACGAGGTGGAGACGCGGGCGCGCCGCCGGCTCGGACTTCCCACCGACCTGGCGTCCGAGGACGGCTACGACGCCGTCGAGGAGCGGCTCTCGCCGCGCACGGCGCTCGCGGAGGCGCTCGAGACGCTGCCGGAGCACGAGCGCGAGGCGCTCGAGCTTCGCGTCGTCGACGAGCTCCCGTATCCGGAGGTCGCCGACCGGCTGGGAGTCCGTCCCGCCGCGGCGCGGCTGCGTGTCTCGCGTGCGCTCCGGCGCCTCTCGACCTTGCCCCTGAAGGAGGACACATGACCGATTTGCCCCCTACCCTCGACCGCTTCGGCGCCGAGCTCGAGAGCGCGGCGGGCCGCGACCTGCGCAGCCGGCGCACGCGGCGCCGCGCGTTCCGGGGCGCCGCCGTCCTGGCGGTCGCTGCAGCAGCTGCGCTCGGGCTCCTCAGCGCGCTGCCGAGCGGCGGACCGTCGGTCGTCCAGCGAGCGGCGGCGGCGCTCCAGTCGTCGGACGACTCGGTCCTCCACTACCAGATCGACGCCGAGCAGCAGAACGGGGACGGGACGTCGGTCAGCTGGAGTTCCGAGACCTGGCAGCTCCTCGTGCCGCCGTACACGCGGCGGCAGATCGAGGTTCAGGCGGGCTCGCCTCGCGCAGAGTCGGTCACCCGCGACGGCCTGAACGAGCTCTACGACGCAAGCAACAACACGATCTACGTCGCGACGAGCAAAGAGCTCCGCGACGCGCGGATGCCGACCATCGAGATTGTCTCCCAGAGCGAGCTCGACAAGCTCACCAGGAGCACGAAGGCGTCAGTGGTCTATGAGGTCCAGAAAGGCGGCGCACAACCGAAGGTTCTCGCGACTGAACAGGGCGCCGAGCGTCTGCGCAAGGAGCTCGCCCATCCGCAGGGACAGTCCTCCCGCATCCTGCTTCCCGAGTTCCAAGCGCGGTTCTTCGTACTTCTCAAGTCAGGACGCTTGCACGTGACCGGCCACGTGGTCGTCGACGGCCGCGACGGGATCCAGCTCTCCTCGCCCGACGGGAAGGACGTCTATGTCGTCGATGCCTCGACCTACGACCCGATCGAGTGGACGACCACGGGGAACGGGGGCGGCGTCACGCTCCAATTCCCGGTCTACGAGGAGCTACCGGTTGATGCTCAGTCGATGCAACTGCTCGATCTCCAGGCGCAGCACCCGAGTGCCCAGGTCGTCCGCGACCCGCAGGCTTACATCGCCGCCGATGACCGGCTCTACCCGCACGGCTAGCCCCTCCGTTTGACTCGCGGTTCAAGGCCGTGTTGGATACGCGCCGTTCCGCTATTCCTGCCGCGCCGTCCGCCCAGGCGGCGCGGCCCCAAGAAGGGGGGAAGCATGCGCGTCATGCTCATCGCCCGTCGGCGGGCGCTCGCCCTCACCGCCGCCGTGCTCGTCCTCGCGGTTGCCGTCGCCTTCGCAGCCGGAGCCGCGTCAGCCAAGCCGGTCAATGGCTCCGACAAGAACGGGACCTACCTCGCACTCGGCGACTCGGTCGCGTTCGGATACGTGCCCTCGAACGCCGTTCCCGCGCCGAACTACCTCGATCCGCGCTCGTTCGTCGGCTATCCCGAGTTCCTCGCCCAGCAACTGAGGGAGCGGGTCACGAACGCGTCGTGTCCGGGTGAGACGTCGACGAGCATGCTCGTCGCCGGCGCGCCGAGCAACGGCTGCGAGAACGAACCGGGCTCGCCCGTCGGATACCGGACGCTCTTCCCGCTCCACGTGGGATACCTGGGGACGCAGATGCAGTACGCGGTCCACTATCTCGCGAAGCACAAGCACACTCGGCTCGTCACCATTGACATCGGCGCGAACGACGCCTTCCTGTGCCAGGAGACGACGGCCGACCAGTGCACCTCCACCGGCGAGCTGCTCGGTGTCGCCGGACAGCTCTCCGCCAACCTCGGGACGATCTTCCACGACCTGCGCGACGTGGCCGACTACCACGGCCCGATCGTCGCGGTGACCTACTACTCACTGAGCTACAGCGACCCCGCAGCGATCCAGCAGGCGGAGTTCCTGAACTCGACGATCTCCAGCGCCACAACCGCGCACGGCGGGATCGTGGCCGACGGGTTCGGCGCCTTCCAGGGGCCGTCGGACGCGGTGGGTGGCGACCCGTGTGCCGCCGGGCTGCTGATCAAGCTCCCCGACGGGACGTGCAACATCCACCCGTCGCCGGCCGGTCACAAGCTGCTCGCTGCGGCGATCGCGAAAGCGATCGGCGCCTGAAGCACGCGCACCTTGCGAGAGGCCGCCCGCGCGGCCTCTCGCTCAACCGCGCAGGAGAACGCGCTCGTACACCCGATCGCGGAGGCCGGCCGGTAGCCGCTCGACGAGCGCCCGCCGCCGTGCGTCGCGGCCGACCACGTAGCGCGCCCTGGGCCGCTCCGCCGTGAGCGCGCGCTCGACGACGATCGCGACGTCGTCCGCCGGCTCGGCGCGCCGTCCCGCAGCCGCCGCCGCCTCCCGGAACGCCGCCATGCGCTCTCCGTAGAGCTCGCCGAGCTCCGCCGGCAGCTCCGCCGCGAGCTCCGCGAACCGCTCGCCGCCCTTGCGCCAGATCGGCGTCGCGATCGTCCCGGGCTCGATCACGGTCACCGCGATCCCGAACGGCCGCAGCTCGACGCGTAGCACATCGGTGACGGCTTCGAGCGCGTGCTTCGACGCCGCGTAGGCGCCGAGGAACGGCAGCGCGCTCCGGCCGGCGATCGAGCCGACGTTCACGATGCGCCCACGTGCCGCGCGGAGGTTGGGCAGCAGCGCCTGCGTGACCGCGACGTGGCCGACGAGGTTCACCTCGAGCTGGCGGCGGAGCTGGTCGAGCGGGAGGAACTCGAGCGGCATCGCAAGCGCCGTCCCGGCGTTGTTGACGAGGCCGTCGAGCGGCTCGTCTCCGAGCGCTGCCGCGGCTGCGGCGATCGTCGCAGGCTCGGTCACGTCGATCGTGACCGGCTCGAGCCGCTCCCCGGCTGCGGCGCGCAGACGGTCGCCGTCGGCGCTCGCACGGACGCCGGCCAGCACGCGCCAGCCGGCGCGGGCGAGCCGGAGCGCAGTCGCCTCGCCGATCCCGGACGACGCTCCGGTTATGAGGACGGAACGCGCCGCGGCGGTCACCCGGCCAGGAACGTCCGGTCCAGGTCGCCGACGTCCCGGCCGCCGAGCAGCGCGAGCGTGATGTCCGTCTCGGCGAGCAGCTGCCTGATCACCGCCTCGACACCCGCCTGGCCGCCGACGGCGAGGCCGTACGCGTAGGGGCGTCCGACGAGCACCGCGTCTGCGCCGAGCGCCATCGCCTTGAGGACGTCCGCTCCGGTCCGGATCCCGCCGTCGACGAGGACGGTCGCGTCGTCGCCGAGCGCCTCCCGCACCTCGACGTACGCGTCGAGCGCCGCGACGGCACCGTCGACCTGGCGGCCGCCGTGGTTCGAGACGATGATCCCGTCGACGCCGCACTCGCGGGCGCGGACGGCGTCCTCGGCGGTCAGCACCCCCTTGACGAGAAGCGGCAGGTCGACCTGGCCCCGCAGCCACTCCAGGTCGTCCCAGGTGAGACCGAGGTTGGGGAACGTGCCGAGCATTGTCGCCGCAGCGGTCAGCAGGTCCTCCTCCGGCGGCTTCTCGAGCCGCGGGAGGAACACCGGGTCGGTGAAGTACTGCGCGCAGCCCTGGCCGCTCAGGAACGGGAGATAGGCGCGGGCCAGGTCGCGTGGCCGCCAGCCGAGGATCAGGGTGTCGAGGGTCAGGACGATCGCGCCGTAGCCGGCGTTGGCGGCGCGCTCGACGAAGCTGGCGGCGACGTCGCGGTCGTTGATCCAGTACAGCTGGAACCAGCGCGGCGCGTCGCCCATCGTCTCGGCGATCTCCTCGATCGAGTGGGAGGCGGCGCTCGAGAGGATGAACGGGACGCCCGAGGCGGCCGCCGCCCGTGCGCAGGCCAGCTCCCCTTCCGGATGCGCGATGCTGAGGACGCCGACCGGCGCCAGCAGGAAGGGCGCGGCGGAGCGCGTCCCGAGCACGTCGACCGACAGGTCGCGCTCTCTGTTGCCGGTCAGCATCCTCGGCCGCAGTCGTCGCCGCTCGAAGGCCTCGCGGTTGGCGCGCATCGTCAGCTCGGCTCCCGCTCCCCCGGCGATGTAGCCGAACGCGTCTGGCTCGAGAGCATCCTTCGCGCGGCTCTCCCACTCCGCCGGCGTGATCGGCCACTCGGCACCGCCCGCGTAGATCGCGTTCTGCACGGTTGTGCCGTCGAAGCTCATGGCTCGGCGATCCTAACGGGGTGCCGCGGAGAGGTCGGCTGCCGCCTCGGCGATCGTCGCCACCGGCCCGACGCAGACGTCCTCGGCGTCGAAAATCCCGAGCCACTCGCCGAGCGGGCGTGCTGCGAAGATCGCTGCGAGCTCGACCGCGAGCGCCTCCTGGTCGGCGTCGAACTGGCGCTCCGCCAGCTCCGGCCGGCCGAGCAGCTCGGTCAGGCGGCGGAAGAACACGGGCTCGAGCGCGGCAACTGTGAGCTGGCGGCCGTCGGCCGTCTCGTAGATGCGGTAGCAGGCGAGGCCCCCGGTGAGCATGCGCGGGACGGGGTCGCCGTTGAGGCGGTGCTCGACGAGGCGATAGGAGCCGTGCGTCAGCGAGACGACGACATGACCGCCCTTGCCGGTCCGCTCGCGCTCGAGCAGGGCGGCGAGGATCTTCGTCACGGCGCCCAGCGCACCCGCCGCGAAGTCGGCGATCTGGACCGGCGGCAAGGACGGCGCGGTGTCCCAGAGCGCCCCGGCCCAGCCGAGATAGTTGAGGTCGTGTCCCGCCCGCTGCTCGTGACGGCCGCCGAGGCCGAAGCCGGTGATCGAGCAATAGACGGTGCGTTCAGGAACCTGTTCCGGCCCGATTCCCAGCCGACCGGCGACGCCGGGCCGAAACGACTCGAGCACGACGTCCGCCTCGCCCATGAGCTCGAGCGCCGGCGCGGGATCCTGCTTCAGGTCGATCTCGAGCGACTCCTTCCCGGCGCGTAGCGCCGCGTCCCAGGCAGGTGCAGTCGTGCGCAGCGGGTCGCCGCCTGGGGGCTCGACGCACACGACGCGCGCCCCGAGCTCCAGCAGCTCGCGGGACGCGAACGCGCCGGGGAGGTACCGGCTGAAGTCGACGACCAGCATTCCGCTCAGCGGCTGCATCGCCGGACGAACCTAGCTCAGGTGCAGGGGCGGCGCCCGGCGGGGAGCGCGTGGAGTGCTCTCCAGTTGGCTGTGGTCATGATCGAAAAGGCGTACAGGCTGTAGCCGAGCGGGGAACAGTCGGCGACCGCCTGCATGAACCCGGCGGTCTCGGCGGCGCCCATCGTCCCGGCGAGACCGCCGATCAGGTGAATCGGCACGTGTGGCTTGCCGGTGCGGGTGCGGATGATGGCGACGTCGGCCGCGTTGTACGCGCGCGTGGCCGTGCTGCCGCGCACGCCGGCGTCGGTGGCGTAGGCCATCGGCAGGAACACGTTGTAGACGCGGGCGAGCGGCCGGTAGGGGAAGTGCGGCCAGTAGGCGGGATGTCTGCGGATCCCGACCGGGGAGGGGATGATCGCTCCCAGCCGATAGCGGCTTCCCACGGCTGCCCTGATCCGTGCAGAAAGCCGCAGCAGCCGCTCGGTTCGCAGCGACGCCGGCTTGACGAGGCTGGCCTCGATGTCGAGCGCGAACGAGTCGAAGCGCTCGCCCCTGGCACTGCGGAAGCGGATCGCGGCGAGAGCGCGCCGCACCTCCTGGGTCGGCTGAGTGAACGAGGGCAGGTACCAGGCGACCACCCGCATGCCGGCCGCGTGGGCGGCGTCGATGAAGCGGCCGAGCGCTTGCGGCCGCACGAGGTCGGTCGACTGCTCGTAGTTGCCGGTCTGCAGGTAGAGAGTGCGGACTCCGTCCCGGGCCATCGCGGCCACCTCCCGCTGCGGGTGGAGCCAGGACGGCGTCGCGTAGACGTCGAGCCAGGTTCCCAGGCCGGCGTAGGCCGAGCGGTGGTGCGAAGCCGCGCTCGCGCCGCCAGAGGCAGGCACGACCAGCACGGCCGCAGCCAGCAAGGCCGCCACCAGGACAACGCGCCGTGACCCCGTCACCACGGCGACAGGGTGCCAGATCCCCGCGGATCAGCGGTGAAGCCGAACGACCAGCCTGTCGCGTCCGTTCTGGGATATGGAGATGAGCCTGCCCGCCTGTCTCCGCGTGGCCTCGAGCGTGACGGTGCCGCCATCACTGCCAATAGCGAGGACGTCCATGTTGCCGTAGAGCCCGCGGAGCTTCCCACCGGCGGCCACCGACACATCGATGTGGGTGCCGACTTTGATCTGCCTGCCGATCTCGTTCGGCCAGGTCGGCCCGATGACCAAGGCGCGTATCGACGGGCCGGGGGAGCCGGTCGGGGCAGGCCCGAACTCCGTGGCGGTCAGCTGCTGACCCGCATCGATGTCCTGCACAGCCACCTTGCCCGCAAGTTCGGCTGGGTCGACAATGGCGCCGGTCTCGACCTGGCTGAGGGGAACCGCGACGCGCGTGTAGCCGGCACCCTGGCGGATGCCGGCGGCAGTCGTGCCCTGCACGATCGGCTTCCGTGCTTCGAGTACGACGACCGGCGGCGGGTGAGCGTTGACGCTGCCGTGGTGGTTTTGGTACAGCCCGAACCCGATCGCCGCCACGCCGAGAACCACGGCGATCGTGCGGAGGCGGCGACTCAGCACCTCGAGGAGTCAGGACGGCTTGCCGGCCATCGCCCACACGGCGACCACGTAGGCGCCGAGGAGCACGACCGAGAGCACGAGTGTCGTCTTGAGCAGGGTCGCCCCCTGTCCGGCCCGCAGCCGGCGCACACCGATTCCGCCCGCGATGAGGGAGACCAGAAGGATCAGTCCGCCGGCGTCGGCGAGGATGAAACCGATGTTGAGCCAGGTGGGAGTCGGAACGCCCTCGTGGTTCCAGCCCTCTCTCGACGAAATCCACTCGGCCCCGATCCGCATCAGGAGCCAGCCCGGCAAGGCGACCGCGAGCAGCGACCAGTAGCCGAGCCGCAGGTACTTGACG
>DATBAH010000119.1:0-5504 GCA_036271615.1 Gaiellaceae bacterium | reverse complement strand
CGCCGTGACCTGGATGCGCAGCCGGTGCCGGGCGTCGCGCTTCGTGAGCCGGTACTTCAGGTGCGTGGCCCGGCTGATGCGGACACAGGATCCACCGCGGGCGTTGCAGCGCAGCCACTGGATGCGGTACGTCCTGGGCGGTCCTCTCCACGAGCCGCGTGCTGCGGTCAGCCGCTTTCCGACCCGGGCGTGCCCCGTGATGTGCGGCGCCTTCAGGCTCGCCGGCACGCCCACGGCTGAGACGGTGGGCTTCGAGGCGGCCGTCGTCGTGCCTCTGGAGTTAGTGGCGGATACGCGCACCTCGAGCTTGTGTCCGGAGTCCGCAGCGACGACGACATACGTCGCCGAGGTCGCACCCGAGATGGCCTTGCAGTTGCTGCCGTTCGCGGCGCAGCGGATCCACTGGTACGCGTACCCGGTCGGCAGCTGTGTCCAGGCGCCCTGACTCGCGGAGAGGCTCTGCTTCTGCACGGCGACTCCGGTGAGCGCGGGCTGCGTGGTATTCGCCGGCAGCCCGACGTAACGCTGGCGGCAGATGCTGCCGTCGTTGCTGTAGTCCTGCTGAAGCGCATATGGGTGACCGTTGATCAGCTGGTTGTACTGGCCGTTGGAAGTCGCGCCGAGCGGCGTCCCGAAGTTCCAGGCGCAGATGTCGGCGACCTCGTCCCCGTCGGAGTTGAGCCAGGCGTCCCCCCAGGGATCGGTGATCGCCTCGATCTGCTCGTGGCTGACGGTGTTGATCGTGGCGTCGGCGTCGTCGCCGTTCGGAGACGGGCCGGAGTGGCAGCCAGTGATCGCAGCGTCATAGGGCTCGTTCGCGTAGAGGACGGGCTGTTGGTTCGGGCCGACGAACCCGCTGTGGTAGGCGCAGAAGAAGTTCGTGCTGCACTCGCCTGCGGGCGGTCCGAGGCTGTTGAAGCAGGAGCCCACGTCACTCGGTGTGAGGATGAAGAAGAGCGAGTTCGGCCCATCCGGCCATCCCTTCGCCGTGATCACCTTCTGGATCTCGTCCTGGAGCTGTGGATCGGTCAGACAAACGGGGTTGACGCCGTCATGGCAGTCGCTCGTCGGGAAGGCGTCGGTGTCGACGGTCGAGCCGCCGAACGTGGACTGATTGGCGATGAAGCCCGTCGAGTCGTAGTACTGGGTGGCGACGGAGTAGACGTTCGTCTGGCTGCCGCTGGCCGCCGCTACGTCGCTCAGGTACTGGTTGACGGAGCTCTCGTAGCCTGGATCGATGGGGTTGGGGTCGGTGCTCGGGCTCCAGTAGATCGTGTAGGTCGTGTTCGTCCGCATCACCCAGCACAGCGGCGGCGTGCACGGCGATTGCTGCAAGGAGACGTCGTGCGGGCCTGCTGCGGCGACAGAGGGACGGAGCCCGCGCGCGCCGGCTCCGGCCGAGGCTCCCGCATGGGGCACGACGCCGTTCAACGGCGCCCGACCCTGGCTCGCCGAAGCGCCGCCGGCCGCGGTCGCGGCGAGCATGAGCGCCGCGAGCACAGCAAGCGTGGTCGAACGCGCGGCCACCCTGCCCATACCTGGAACAGAGTGCCCGAAAAGGACGACACCTGTCGTAAAGTCAGCCGGTCTTCAGCGCTCTGGCGTCACGGTCGAGCTTGTGCAGAGCGGCCTCGAACGACGCCACGGGATTGCCGAGGCTGCCGGCATCTCCCTCGAGCCTCGTCAGCTGCTGGGCGAGATACGCGGTCTGGCTGGAGATGTAGCCAGGGTCGAGCTGCCCCGCCGGCGTCGTCGTGAAGTAGCTGTCGAGTGTCTTGAGCTCGCTCGCAATTCGTGTCGCGGTGGCAGTGACGGCGCCGGCCCCGGAGGCGATTGTGTCGGCTGCGCCGCTCGACGCCGTGGCGTCGGTGCTGACCTTGGCTCCCGCCTGCGCAAGAGCCTTTTCGGCCGCGTGGGCGCGTGCCGTCGTGCTCCGGGCCGCGGCGAGCGACGTCTGCAGCGCACCGACCGTCTGCTCGAGCCGATGCGTCCGCGCAGTCGACGCCGCCAGCGCAGACCGCGCCGCGGTGTCGCGCTGCGCCTGGTGCCGCCAGCCGATCGAGAAGACGGCGGCGCTGACGAGTCCGCCGCAGAGGAACGCGAGGCCCGTGAGCAGCCACATTGGACGTGGCAGCCGGCGGCCGCGGCGGCTTTGGCTCGCCGTCGCGAACGGGCCGCGTTCTTCGAGGAGCGGCCAGCGGGTGGAATCCGAAGTCATCGGCGAGCGCTTCGCCGCGGGCAGACGCCCTCCTTCTCGCTAACCTCGCCTTCGTGGCTGCTTCTCGCGACGAGGTTTTGAAGGCGCTCGACCAGGTGATCGACCCGGAGCTCCGGCGTCCGGTCACCGAGCTGGACATGGTGCGCGATCTCGAGCTGCACGACGGGGTCGTGGCGCTCACGATCGTCCTCACCGTCGCCGGCTGCCCGCTGCGCGACTCGTTCGAGCAGCAGGTGGAGCAGGCGCTCGCCGGAATCTCCGGCGTCACGGGCGTGAAGCTCTCGTTCGACGTGATGACGGCCGAGGAGCGGCAGGCACTGACGCAGAAGCTCCGCGGCGGTGCGCCCCAGCGAGACGGCGTGATCCGCCTCGAGCCCGACTGCCGCGTGCTCGCGATCGCGAGCGGCAAGGGAGGGGTCGGCAAGTCGTCGCTCGCCGCGAACCTCGCCGTTGCCTTCTCGCAGGTCGGTCACAGCGTCGGCGTGCTCGACGCGGACATCTACGGCCACTCGATCCCGCACATCCTCGGCATCCGGCAGCGGCCGATCGCCGTCGACGACCTGATCGTGCCGCCTGTGCAGGACGACCTGAAGCTGATGTCGATCGGCTTCTTCCTCGAGAGCAGCAACGAGCCGGTCATGTGGCGCGGGCCGATGCTCCATCGCGCGCTCGAGCAGTTCCTCACGGACGTCCACTGGGGAGAGATCGACACGCTCGTCGTGGACATGCCGCCGGGGACGGGCGACGTCTCGATCTCGCTCGGTCAGCTGCTTCCGCGCGCGGAGGTCGTCGTCGTGACAACCCCGCAGAAGCTCGCGCAGGACGTTGCTGCGCGCGCTGCCGGGATGGCGCAGAAGACGAACATGCGCCTGCTCGGCGTCGTGGAGAACATGTCGGGTGACGTCTTCGGCAGCGGCGGCGGGGACGACCTCGCGGGTGAGCTCGGTGTGCCGCTGCTGGGCACGGTGCCGCTCGATCCCGCGCTGCGAGAGCAGGGCGACGCCGGAGCGCCCATCGTCTCGGCGCAGCCGGACGCGGAATCCGCGCAGGCGATCGTGGCGATCGCGCAGGAGATCGAGGCGCTCCGTCGCGCGCCGGGCGGCGGGATCGTCAAGTCCTTGCCGCTGGTTGGATGAGCACCCCGAAAGAGGTCGTCACCGAGGCCTACGCTCTCGCGCGCCGCGCCGACCACCGGAAGTTGAGAGTGCTGATCGCAGACGACGCGACGTGGCATCCGGCCCGCGAGGGTGCCTGGAATCCCTGCCGCGACGGCGACACGGTCGTGCGGACGCTGGTCTGGCGCTCGGGCATGGCGAACCGGCTGCGACCGTCCGAGACGATCGAGCTCGGCAGCAACGTGCTGATCCGGCTGCGCGGCGTGCGGCTCAGGCGTTTCGGAGGACAGGGCTTCAGGCCCGCTCTGTTCCAGATCGTCGAGGTCCGCGGCGGCAAGATCGTGCGCATGCAGGACTACCCGGGGCGCGAGGAGGCGCTGGCCGCCGCGGGCCTCGAGGCTTGAGCCAGGCTCCCGCGGCTGCCTTCTTCGACCTCGACCGGACGCTGTTGCGTCGGTCTGCCGCCCTCGCGCTCGCCGGCTCGTTCCGCGAGCGTGGCCTGATCTCGCGCCGCCAGCTTCTGCACGCGGCCGCGTGGCAGCTTCTCTTCGTCGTGCGCGGCGCGAGCCACGAGGCGGTTCGCCGGGGTGCAGAGGACGGACTGCGCGTCCTCGCCGGCCGGCGGCCCGAGGAGCTGCGCGAGCTTGTTGCCGAGGCGATGGAGCCCGTGTTGCGTCCGCTCGTCTACGCCGAGCCGCTGCGTCTCGTCGAGAGCCATCGCGAGCGGGGCGAGCGAGTGTTCGTCGTCTCGGCCACGCTGCAGGAGATCGTCGAGGCGATTGCGGCCGATCTCGGCTTCGACGGCGCGCTCGGGACGATCTGCGAAGTCGAGGACGGCCTCTACACTGGACGAGCCCTGCGAGCGTTGCACGCAGAGGCGAAGGCCGAGTGTGTGCGGGAGGTTGCCGAGAAGGACGGCCTCGACCTCGCGGCGTGCACGGCCTACTCCGACAGCCACACCGACCTGCCATTCCTCGAGGCCGTCGGGCATCCGGTCGCCGCCAATCCGGACCGTGCCTTGCGCAGGATCGCGGCTGTCCGTGGCTGGCCCGTGCTCCAGTTCGGCGATCGCGCCTACCCGCACGCGCGCAGGCGCGTCCCTCCTGCGCTCGTCGCGGCCGGTGCGGCGGGCGTGGCGGCCATCCTCGCCACGAGGTCCCGTGGACGCTGACGAGGGTCTCGGCCGGCTGCGCGCGCTCGGCTTCGGGGAGACGGACGCGGAGGAGCTGTGGGCGCACTTCGACGGGGCAGAGCGCCGCGGGAAGCAGGGGCACGGCCACGCGAGGATCCCGTGGCTCGAGGGACTCGAGGGGTACGACCCGTCGGCCGAGCCGGAGTTGCTCGACGAGGAGGACGGCTTCCAGCGTTGGCACGGGGGCGGCGCGATCGGCTATCTCGTGCTCGGACGTGTCGTTCGCGCGCAGCTCGAACGGCCGCCTGCGCACGCGCGGCTCGTCGTCTGCGAGCGCACGTTTCCGACCGGCATGCTCGGCCACCACGTGCGCCGGCTCGCCGACGGCGGCCTCGTCGGCGTGCTGACGGCGACGTCGCCGCGGCGGCTCGCGCATCCGTCGGGGGGCGCGAAGCTCGCGGGAACGAATCCGCTGGCGATCGGGATCCCGAGCAGCGGCGGCGATCCGCTTGTCGCCGACGTGTCGATGGGTGCGATCACGTGGGGCGACGTCGTGGCGGGACTCGCGCAGGAGGACGACCTCGTCCCCTTCGGAGGGGAGCAGGCGCACAAGGCGTTCGCGCTCGCCCTCGGCCTGCAGCTGCTCGTCGACTCGCTCGTCCGGGACGAGGGACACGGCGCCGTACTCCTCGTCGCGCGGCCGGAGGCCGATCCGGTGCCGGCGCTGCGCACACTCGCGGCGGGCGTCCGCCTTCCCGGAGACAGCTAGCGCGGAAAGCGCGGGTCGTCGCGGATCGAGGCAAGATCGTTGTCCGTCTGGGCCGGCTCGCGAAAGACCTCGTCGCCGGCGACGGCGGCGTTCAGATGCTCCAGCGCGGCTTCCGAGTAGCCGGCAAGCGCCTCCGCGCACGCGAGGTTGTAAAGGATCGCCGGGTTGTCCGGCTTCGTCTCCAGCCCCTCGCGCAACATCTGCATCGCTTCGTCGTAGCGGCCGGCGCTGAGATCCGGGAAGGCGGGGAAGACGTACTCCCACGCCGAG
>DATBAH010000118.1:0-19394 GCA_036271615.1 Gaiellaceae bacterium | reverse complement strand
CCGAGCTCCTCGTGCGCCCCGGCGTTCTCGGACAGGACGAGCACGCCGTCTCGCTCGTTCACGAGGAACGCCTCCTTCGCGACGAGGTTGAGCCCGTCGAAGACGGGGTTGACGAGTAGGACGTCGAACTGCTTGTAGCCGGCGATCGAGCGCTGGAAGTCGTCGGCGACGTCGAGCTCCACGGGCTGCCAGCTGTCGCGTCCGAAGCGGTCGTTCACCTCGCGTGCTGCAGCTTCGACCTGCGCGGCGTACTCGGCGTACTGCGGGATCTCGAGCCGCGACGGTGCGAGCAGCGCAACCATCCCGACTCGCTCGTGCAACTCAGGATGGCGCTCGAGGAGCAGGCCGAACGCCCGGAAACCGCGCACGACGTTCTTCGACGGATCGATCCTGTCCACGCGCAGCACGAGCTGCTGCGGGCGGCGCGCAGCGAGAGCCCCCTCGCGCTCGAGGACGGCTGGATCCTGGCGCAGCCGGTCGAACTCGGCTGGGTCGACGCTGATCGGGTGCGCGACGACGAGCGTCCGGTGGCCGCGGTGCTCGACCGTTCCCGTACCTCGGTCGATGCGCGCACCGAGCAGCCGTTCCGCGGAGAGCAGGAACGCGTGCCGCCAGCGATCCGTGTGGAAGCCGACGACGTCGTTCGCCAGCAGCCCCTCGTGCACCGCGACGCGCAGCTCGGGCGGAAGCGCGTGCCAGTAGTCGGCCTCCGGCCACGGGATGTGGACGAAGTGCGAGGTCACGACACCCGGGCGCGCCTCCCGCACGAGCCGTGGCGCGAGGTACAGGTGGTAGTCGTGGAAGAGCACCGCCGCCTCGGGCTCGCGGTCGAGCTCCTCGAGCGTCGCCGCGGCAAACGCCTCGTTGACCGGCACGTAGCCGTCGCCCCAGGCCTCGTGGAGGATCGGATCGAAGTCGGGAGCGGACCCGAGCCCCCAGAGGTAGTGCTGCAGGAACCAGAGCGTCGGGTTCGCGAGCACGTTGTAGAACCTGTCGTACGCCGCCGGATCGTGGGCGACGAGCCGCAGCCGGTACGGCGCACCGTCCGCGGTCTCCTCGGCGAACGAGCCACCGCTTTCCGCCGCGACGATCCTGTCCTCCTCGCTCATCGTGCTCGCCACCCACGTCACCTCGTGATGCCCGAGCAGGCCGCCGAGCGCTGTGACGACCCCGCCGCCGCCCCGACGCGGGACGCGCTGCCCGTCGGCGTCGCGCATGTACGTAACGGGCGCGCGGTTGGAGACGACGAGCAGCTTACGCCGAGCCGTTGTCGTTGCTGACAACGATCAGCCCGACGGCTGCAGGCGCTTCACGAAGCGCAGGCGGGAGCCGCGAGCCCCTGGCCGGGACTGCAGCTCGAATTCGTCCGCGATCGTGCGGATGATCGCGATGCCGAGGCCGCCCTCGGTGAGCTCCTCGCCCTCGAGCGCCGGCGGGCGCTCGGGATCGAAGCCTCGCCCGTCGTCTACGACCTCGACGGCAAGCGCGTCGCCCCTGAGCTCATACGCGATCGAGACGAATCCGCCCTCGTCCGAGTACGCGTGCCGAACCGAGTTCGACACCGCCTCGGTCAAGGCGAGCTTGAGATCGGCGAGCTGCTCCTCGGGCAGCGCGACGATGTCGGCGATCCCGCTCAGGGCGAGCCGCGCCAGAGCGACATACTCCGCGCGTGCCGGCACCCGGAGCAGAATCGTCCGCATTCCCTCGACAGTCTCGCCCGCTGTCTCGACCAGTGTCGCCTCGCCCATCTCCTCGTCTAACGCCACGATTCCCGGAGGTTCCGGACTCTAAACCTGTCGATTTCTACCAGTAGCGGTCGGATCGACTCGCCGCCCGATGTTTTGCTCTTGGCTGCGCCTTCCCGCAGGCCGCGAGATGTAACCACCGCGTTTTCACGGGAAAACGGCGCGCCCGAATGGCGACCTAGACTGAGGCTCGTGACGGCCGCCTCGCCCGCACACGAGCGTCGACGACCGCGGCCGGGATCGCTCGAGCGTCCGATCAACGCGCGCCTCTACCGGGGCACCTGGCTGCTCGTGGGCTTGCCGTTGCTCCTGCTCGCGTTCAGCGTCGCGCGCCCGCCGGCCCTCCATCCCCCGAACGACCTCCCGCGGGCGTTCGACTCGGGGGATGCCTCGATCCTCGCCCAGGATCTCGCCTCGAACTATCCGGATCGACAGCCGGGCTCGCTCGGTGCCAGGGGCGCGGTCGCGTGGTTCCGGGCCGCGCTCAAGCCGTACGGCTTCGACGTTCGGGCCGACCGCTTCGCGGCCACCATCCACGGCCGCCGCACGACGCTCGTCAATCTCGTCGCCGAGAAGTCGGGCCTCTCTCCGCGTGGTGACGAGATCGTCGTCATGGCCCACCGAGACGACAGCGGCACCGGCAACGGGCTAAATGACAACGCCTCGGGGACGGCCGCGCTGATCGAGCTTGCGCGGTCGTACTCACCGAGTGCCGGCGCGCAGCGCGTCTCGCTCCCGTACTCACTCGTCTTCCTCTCGACCGACGGGTCCGACGGCGCCCGCGGCGCCGCGCATTTTGCGGCGCTGCAGAACGGGGCCCAGAACATCCTCGGCGTCGTCAACCTCGACTCCATCGGGGGTCGAGGCAGGCCGAGACTCGTGTTCGGCGGCAACACATCCCGCTCGCCCGCGCCGGGCCTGGTCGAGACGCTGCGCGCCGCCCTCGCGGAGGACGGAGGCGATCCGTCGCGGCCGAGCGCGCTCCAGCAGCTCGTCGGACTCGGATTCCCCTTCGACCCGTACGAGCAAGCGCCGTTCGTCGGCCGCGGAATCCCGGCGGTGACCGTGACGACGGCGGGAGCGCGCCCGCCCGAGACGCAGCGCGCCAAGGCGCTCGACGTAGGGCATCTCGGCCAGGTTGGATCCGCGGCGCAGAACACGATCGACGCCATGGAGGAGGGCGTCTCGCTCGCACAGGGCCCGGCGAGCTACGTCTACCTCGGTCAGCGGCTGATTCGCGGCTGGGCGATCGAGATCGTCCTCGTCGCCATGCTGCTGCCGTTCCTCGCGGCTGCCGTCGACCTCTTCGCGCGCTGCCGCCGGCGTCACATCCGCATCGCGCCCGCGCTGCGCAGCTATCGCAGCCGGCTCGGCTTCTGGGCGTGGGTCGGCGCGGTCTTCCTCGTCTTCGGAGCCTTCGGCTTCTGGGGGACGATGGACCGGCGCGCGCCTTCGTTGAGCTCTGTCACCTGGCCGGGCAGTGCGCTGCTGGCACTCGTACTCCTCGCCGGAGCCGGCTGGATCGTCGCGCGCGCCCGGCTTCTGCCGCAGCGGCCGATCCGACCGGAGGAGCGGCTGGCCGGGCACAGCGCAGCACTGCTCGCACTGGGAGTCGTCGGGCTTCTCGTCGCGGCGACGAATCCGTTCGCGCTCATCTTCGTCCTGCCGTCGCTCCACGCCTGGCTCTGGCTACCGCAAGTGCAGACTCGCCATCCTGCTCTGCGGGCGAGCGTCTTCCTCGTCGGCCTCCTCGGCCCCGCATACCTCGTCTGGTCGTTCGCGACCCACTACGGGCTCGGCTGGGACGCCCCCTGGTACGTGCTCAAGCTCTTCGCCGTCGGCTATGCGCCGTTGCCGCTGTTCGTGGTCGGCCTCGGCTGGCTCGCGGCCGCAGGCCAACTCGCCGCACTCGCGGCCGAACGCTACGCGCCGTATCCCACGCGCCAGGAACGACCGCGTCGTGGACCGCTGCGCGAGCTGATCCGCACGCTGGTCCTCGCGCAGCGAAAGCGCACCGAGACTGCCGAGGCGCGCGCAGTGAACGACTAGGCGACGCCGAAGCGAAGCCACTGCACCGTCGACCCGGCGGCAAGCTCTCCGTTTCCACGTGGAATGTGCACGAGCGCGTCGGCGGCGGCCGAGCGGACGATCATGTGCGACTCCTGCCCGACGACCGGGTCGAGCACGAGGACATCTCCGTCCACATGCGATCGGGCGCGGACGAACTCGTCGCGTTCCTCGTTGCGCCGGAGTGCGGTCGTGAGCCGCCCCGGCTCGAGGCGGGGCAGCGGGTCGGCGAGGCCCTGCAACGCGCGAAGCGCCGGCTTGACGAACAACTCGCTGCCGACGAGCGAGGACACGGGATTCCCGGGCAGGCCGAAGACGAGCGTCTCCCCGCGTACGCCGAACAGAACCGGCTTGCCGGGCTTGACCGACACCCGCCAGAACACCTCCTCGACGCCGAGGTCGCGCTCGGCTTCGCGCACGAGGTCGTGCTCGCCGACGGAGACGCCGCCCGACGTGACGAGGACATCGGCAGCGAGGCCGCGCTCGAGCGCCTCCCGCAGTGCAGCCTCGTCGTCGGCGACCGGCGGTTCGGTCGACACGTCCGCTCCGGCGGTGGCGAGCGCCGCGGCGAGCATGAGCGTGTTCGTCTCGTAGATCTGGCCGGGGCGGAGTGGCTCGCCGGCGCCGACCAGCTCACTGCCGGTGGCCAGCACCGCAACTCGGGGACGACGCCGGCAAGGCAGCTCGGCGATGCCGGACGCCGCGGCCGCGGCCAGGCGTGCCGGCGTGAGCGTCGTGCGCGCCGGCACCGCAACGTCACCCGCGGCGATGTCGCCTCCGCGAGGACGGATGTGCGCTCCGGGCGCTACCTCGTGGGGAATCTCCACGCTGTTTTCGTATTTGACAACGTTCTCGATCGGAACGACGGCGTCCGCTCCTTCCGGCACGACGGCGCCGGTCGAGATCGCGACCGCGCAGCCGGCCTCGACCCGCGCCTCGTAGGGCTGCCCGGCGGCCGACTCGCCGACGATCCGGAGCGGCCCGGGCAGATCGGCCGCGCGCACCGCGAAGCCGTCCATCGCCGAGTTCGCGAAGGGCGGGAGGTCGACCCGCGCGCGCACGTCCTCCGCGGTGACCCGTCCACCGGCCTCCGCAACGGGCACGGGCTCCGCCGGTAGCGGACGCGCGCGTTCCAGCACCCGCTCCTGCGCCTCCTGGAGGGTGAGTAGCGAAGCCACGGTGAGTGAATACGGTAGTGGTCGTGAACCAGGGAGACGAGGTCGCCGGTCGCTACCGGCTCGACGAGCTGCAGGGCCGCGGCCCCATGTCGGAGGTCTGGCGCGCGCACGACAGCACGCTCGACCGCACGGTTGCGCTCAAGATCCTCTCGCCGACCGCTGACCTCGGCCGGTTCCGGCGCGAGGCGAAGGCCGCCGCGGGCCTGGCGCACGAGAACGTCATGCGCGTCTACGACTACGGCGAGGACGAGGCCGGGCCGTTCATCGCAGCCGAATGGCTGCCGGGCGGGACGCTCGAGGACCGCCTGGGGGATGGGCCGTTGCCGCCCGACGAGACGCGGCGGATAGCGCAAGGCATGGCGGCGGGCCTCGCACACCTCCACGCGCGCGGTCTGGTCCACCGGGATCTCAAACCGGCGAACGTCCTGTTCGACGAGGAGGACCGGCCGAAGCTCGCGGACTTCGGACTGGCCCGCAGCACGGCCGGCGCCGGCACTCTGACCGAGGCCGGAACCGTGCTCGGCACCGCCGCGTACCTCTCGCCCGAGCAAGCTGCGGGAGAGCCTGCCGGCGCGGCGAGTGACGTCTACTCGTTCGGCGTCATCCTCTTCCGAATGCTGACGGGCGCGCTGCCGTTCACTGCGGACAGCGCGATCGCCCTCGTGGACATGCACCGGCGTGCATCCCCGCCTGCAGTCGAGTCCCTGCAGCCGAACGCACCGCCCGACCTCGCAGCCCTCACGGCGGCGACGCTGCGTAAGGATCCGGCGCAACGGCCTGCAGACGGGGCCGCGCTCCTGAGCGCTCTCGGGGCGACGGCTCAGACGGTCGTCGTCCCCGCGGCGGACACCGAGGCGACGCGAGTCCTCGCGCTTCCTCCTCCGGCGGTTTCACCGGCGGCTCCCCCGGCGAGCGACCCCCGTCGGAAGTGGGCCATCGTCGCCGCCGCGGTCGTACTCCTGGCGGCCGCAGGCGGAGTGCTCGCGTGGGCCGTGACGCGGTCCGGGTCGGCCGCGCCGCCCGCGACCAGCGTGACGCAGAGCCATGGGCACCCGACCACGACGCAGCCGACGACGTCGGCACCGACGACGACCGCGGCCACGAGCACTCGGCAAACGACGACCACGACACCCACGACCGCCCCGACGACCCAGCCGACCACCGCCACGATTCCCACCACGACGCCGACGACAACGACGATTCCGACCATCAGCACGCCGACCACGACCCCGACCACGGTCGGGATCGGCACGACGACTACCCCTACGGGGACGTCGTGAGCCGGTAGGCGTACTGCCCCGTCCAGGGCGAGAACTGGGCGGGCGAGAGCGGTGTCGGGAAGGCGGCGTTCGCGGAGCCTTCGACCGTGCGCTCCATGAAGAGCCGCCAGGCGGCGGCGGGCAGCGTCGGCCCCGAGACGGCGGCGCCGTGCACGTCGAGCATCGGGATCTCGGCCCGCGGATAGCCCATCCAGACCGTGGCCTCGAGCGAGGGCGTGTAGCCGCAGAACCAGGCGTCGGCGTAGTCGTCGGTCGTACCCGTCTTGCCGGCGTCGACGCGCCCCGGCACGTGAGCTTCCACGCCGGTGCCGTGGAGCATGTTCTCCTCGAGCACGTGCGTGACCGTCCCCGCGACCCAGTCCGGGATGACCCGCACTCGCTGCGACTGCCCCCAGCCGGCGTCGGTCTTGCCGCCGGGGAAGACGACGCGCCGGATCGCGAGCGGCCGGGAGTACACGCCTCCCGCGGCGAGCGTCGCATAGACGGAGGCCATGTCGAGCGGGGTGACCGCCCCGGTGCCGAGAGCGAGCGACGGCGTCGGCTGCAGCTGCGTCTGCACTCCCAGCTTCTTCGCCATGCCGACGATCGCATCCGGCCCGACGTCGAGCGCGAGCCGCGCGTACACCGTGTTGTCGGAGTGGAGCGTCGCCGCGGCCACGGTCTCGGGCCCGGCATACGTGCCGTCATACGTGCGGACGTGCCACTGGAGCGGCGCGTAGAAGAACGGCGCCGAGAGGTACCGCGTCGCCCACGGGTTCATTCCCTGTGCGACCGCCGCCGCGAGGACGATCGACTTGAAGGTCGACCCGGCCTGGCGCTCGGCCGTCGTCGCGAGATTGAACTCGTTGCCCGGGGTCCCGGGGCTGACGGCCGCCATCGCACGAATCGCTCCCGTTGCGGGATCGATCGAGACGATCGCGCCGGCCGGGTCGCGACGCGCGTAGAGCACCTGCGACAACGCGTGCACGGCTGCGTGCTGCAGGCGGGGCCTGATCGTCGTGTAGATCTTCAGCCCGCCCGCGCGCACCGTCGCGGCCCCGTACTCCTGCTCGAGGAGGTTCTCGACGTACCCGACGAAGTAGGGCTCCCGACTCGCGTACGCCGCGCTCGCATGCAGGTGGAGGCTGCGGTCCCCCACGGCCGCCGTGTACTGCGCGCTCGTGATGTCGCTGCTCCGTCGCAGGGCTCGTAGGACCTCGTCGCGGCGGGCGATCGCGCCTGCCGGGTTGTGCAGCGGGTCGTAGTAGGAGGGAGCCTGCGGCAGCCCGGCGAGGAGCGCCGCCTGCTCGAGCGTCAGCCGGCTCGCCGGGACGGAGAAGTACGTCTCGGCCGCAGCCTGGATCCCGTACGCATGGTTGCCGTAGTAGACGTCGTTGAGATAGGCGGTGAGAATCCTGTCCCTCGACCACGAACGCGCGAGCTTGACGGCAAGGCACGCCTCGACGACCTTGCGTTGCAGGGTCTTCTCGCGCGAGAGGTAGAGGTTGCGAACGAGCTCCTGGGTGATCGTCGAGCCGCCTTGCACGATGTGGCCGGCGCTCACGTCGGCGACCAGCGCGCGGAGGATCCCGACCGGGTCGATTCCGCCGTGCCGGTAGAAGCGCCGGTCCTCGACCGCGACGGTCGCCTTCGGCATCCACGAGCTGATCGCACCTTGCGCGACCGCCGTCCTGTTCTCGACAGCGGGCAAGACGCCGATCAGGCTGCCGTTCGCGCCGTAGACGAGCGAGCTGTCGGCCTGGCGCACCGGCTGCAGCGCGCTCAGGTTGCAGCTGGAGCCGAAGTAGACGGCGCCGCCTGCCGCCGTGAGGGCGAGCAGTGCCAGCGGGATCGCAATCGCGAGGACGACGAGGAGCCGGCGCCTCCGCCGCGGTCGCCGGGTCGGCTTCGGCTTCGGCTTCGGCTTGCGCTTCGCGCTCACGTCCAGACGCCGAGCGCGCGCAGCCGCCGGTGGGCGCGCAGGCGGAGCTCGTGCTCGAGGCGCTCGGCCGCGAGGTCGTCGGCTGCCGCAGCACGCAGCGTGACGGTCGCCGGATCGCCCAGCGCCGTGACATAGACGGACGCGTCCCGCTCGTCAGCGACGTCCTCGCGCAGCGCGTCGACGGCGCCGTCGAGATCGGCGGTGAGGGGCACGGGGACAGAGACCTCGGCGAACGTCTCACGGCTTCGGATCGACGCGTTCACGATCGTGTCCGACGCGAGCTTCTCGTTCGGCACGACGATCCGCCTGCGGTCGGCCGCGCGGATGAACGTGTACGTGAGGCCGATCTCCTCGACCACTCCAGCCGAGCCCTCGTACTCGACGCGGTCGCCGATGCGTACAGGCTGGGCGAGCCCGATCAGGAGGCCGGCGATGAAGTTCCCGAGCGTCTTCTGCGCCGCGAAGCCGAGGATGATCCCGAGCAGCGCCGTCGAGGCGAGCAACCCCCCGGCGACGGCCCGCACTTCGGGAATCGCGAGCAGGGCGGAGAAGAGGCCGACGACGAGGATGACCACGATCACCATCCGCCGGAAGATGCGATAGCGGGTCGCGGACTCCGGCGCCAATTCGCGGCGGCGCAACCACCAGTCGATGGCACGGGCGAACAGCACGACGGCGACGAAGATCGCCGCTGCGATGACGATGTGCTTCCAGAACTCGCTCATCCCCCGCCCGGACTTCGCGGCGAACCCGCGAAATCCTCAGTCGAGTGGGAGCGGGCGCCGGCCCTCGAAGCCGTCGTCGACGCGATGCCACCAGCCGATCTCGTCCTCGCCGAGCTGCCAGCAGAGGAGCACCGTCTCGCCGTCCCGCAGCGCCGGGAAGTCGATGAGCCCGGTATCGAGGTCCTTGACCTGCGCTCCGTGGCTCGTGATCTCGTCGACGAGCCGTGCGAGCCGGCGCGCCACGGCGTCGACCTCGGCGGTCGCGGCGGCCAGCTCCGCCGGCGGAATGCCGCCGCCGTTGCCGCGGATCTTCTGCTCGAGCTCCTCCTGACGCTCGAGCGCGGCCGTGTGCTCCTGCCGATCTGTGACGAGCTGCTCGACGAGCGGCCGGACGTCCTCGAGCTCCTCGTTCGCCTCCTCGGGCGTGAAGTGGCGCATGGCCCGAAGCCTATGCTGGCCGGTCGTGGAGGTCGAAGCCGCTCCGCCACGTCCGCGCCCGGCGTACACCCGCCTCGCCTGCTGGTGTGGCTTCGTCGGGCTGATCGCAGCGATCAACTACGCGGCGCGCTTCTCCGGGGGGAGCAGCGGCAGCCGGGGCGTGTCCCACCAGGAGGTCTACTCGTACGCGACGTTCGCCGGCGGGACGATCCTCTACGCGATCTGGCTCGGGATCGTCCTGCTCATCGTCACCGGCCGGTTCGACCTGCTCGCGCTGCGGGCGCCGCGGAGTTGGGGAACAGCCGCCGGGCTCGCGGCGGCAGTCGTCGTTTCGATCTTCGTCTGGGAGATCGTCATCTCCAATTTGCCGCTGCCGGAGAGCCCCGGGCAGGAACAGGGCATCACCAACGTGCCGTGGGAGCCGGCGCATGCCGGCGCATTCGCCGCGAACTTCATCCTCTTCGCCGCGATCGCTCCGTTCGTCGAGGAGCTGACCTTTCGCGGCGCCGGCCAGTCACTGCTGCGCTTCCTCGGGCGCACGCCGTCGATCATCCTCGTCGGCGTCGCCTTCGGCCTCGCTCACGGGCTCGTCGAGGCGCTGCTCGTCCTCGTCCCGTTCGGCATCGCGCTCGCCTGGCTGCGCGACCGCACCGAGAGCGTCGTGCCGGGCATGTTCGTGCACGGCCTCTTCAACGGGACCGCGCTGCTCCTGATCGTGCTGGGGTAGCGGCTAGTCCTCTTCGTCGCCGTTCTCGACGACGAACTGGTCGGGCGTGACGTCCTCAAGGAAGCTGCGGAACTTGAGCACCTCGGCCTCGAGCTGCTCCTCGTCGACCTCCTCGCCTTCGAACTCGATTGCGGACTCCGCGATCACGTCGTCGGCGGCGAAGATCGGCGCCTCGGCGCGAATGGCGAGCGCGATGGCGTCGGAGGGCCGCGAGTCGAGCTCGATCTCCTGGCCGTCCTGGATCACAGTGATCTGCGCGTAGAAGGTGTTCTCGCGGAGCTCGGTCACCGTGATCCGGCTGATCGACGCGCCGAGCTGCTCGAGCATGTCGCTGACGAGGTCGTGTGTCATCGGCCGGACGGAGGTCTGGCTCTGAAGCTTCATGAGGATCGCGGCCGCCTCGGGATGGCCGATCCAGATCGGCAGGAACTTGTTTCCGTCGGAGGTCTTCAGAAGGACGATCGGCTGCTTGCCGACCAGATCGAAGCTGACTCCGTAGATGAGCATCTCCTGCATCCGCGGCAACCTCGTCTCGAATATAGCTCAGGCCGGGTGTCGGAAAACCCGGCGTATCCCCTCTCCACCGCGTGTCGTTTGACACACGTGCGCCCACTCTGGCTGGACGACATCGAGTCACTCGAGGCGATCTCCCAGAACGAGGACGCCCGTCGGATCTTCCTGCGGATGGCCTCTCTCTCGCAAACGGGCGGGACGCCGAGCTTCGTCGTCGAGGTCGCTCTCGACGGTGAGCTCGATGCCGCGACCAAGGGCCGACTCGTCGAGCTCGCCCAGGACGAGTCGTTCCTGCTGGCGGTCGAGGAGTACCTCGTCCGCACGCACCGGCTGCACTGAGCCGGGGCTACAATCGACCACCGCAGTTCCTCTGGTGGGGGCGATTAGCTCAGCTGGTTAGAGCGCCGCTCTGATAAGGCGGAGGTCCCTGGTTCGAATCCAGGATCGCCCATCGTCCTACGCCTCGCCGGCGTTCTCGAGCGCCTCGACCAGCTCGGCGAGGTCGTGCTCGTCGCCGAAGGGGAGCTCGACCCGGCCCGGAAGAACGCGGGCCTGCCGGCCGGTCAGCTGCTTGAAGGCAGCGCTCACGCGCTCGGCGAGCGCAGGGTCGACGGGAGCCGAGCGCGTGCGGGGCCGCTGCCTTGCGCCGGCCCACTTCGCCCGCTGCTCTGCCGCGCGCACCGAGAGCCCACGCCGCACGATCTCGCGCGCAAGCCGTCGTCTGCCTTCCTGGTCGGGCACCGCGAGGACGGCTCGTGCGTGTCCCTCGCTCAACTGCCCGCGCTCGACCATCCCGAGCACGTCGTCGGGGAGCTCGAGCAGGCGGATGCGGTTCGAGACCGACGGCTTGGAGCGGCCGACCCGCTCGGCCACCTCGCCGAGCGAGAGCGAGAACTCGTCGATCAGGACGGCGTAGGCGCGCGCCTCCTCGATCGGTGTCAGCTGCTCGCGCGCGACGTTCTCGACGAGCCCGAGCAGGAGCGTGTCGCGGTCGTCGGCCATGCGCACGACCGCCGGCACAGTCTGGCGGCCCGCTTCCCGCGCCGCGCGCCAGCGGCGTTCGCCGGCGACGATCTCGTAGCCACCTACACCGCGGGGACGCACGAGCAGCGGCTGGATGACGCCCTGCCGCCGCACGGATTCCGCGAGCCCCGAGGCAGCCTCCGCCTCGAAACGCCGGCGTGGCTGCTTCGGATTCGGGTGGATCGCGTCGACGGGGATCTCGAGCAGCTCGGTCGGAACCGGCTGGCCGCCGATCAGGACCTCGAGACCACGGCCCAGGCCGCGGCGTTGGGGAGAGGAATCAGGCGCGCTCGACAAGCTCCATCGCCACCTTCCAGTAGGCGTCGGCTCCGGCGGAGCGACGGTCGTAGGCGATCGCGGGCAGTCCGTGGCTCGGGGCTTCGGCGAGGCGCACCGAGCGCGGGACCGATGTGCGGAAGACGAGCTCGCCGAAGTGACGCCGCACCTCTTCCTCGACCTGCTGCGCGAGACGCGTCCGGCCGTCGACCATGGTGAGCAGGACGCCGCCGATGCCGAGGTTCGGGTTGAGGCGGCGCCGGATCAGCTCGACCGAGTGCAGGAGCTGCGTCAGACCCTCGAGCGCGTAGTACTCCGCCTGGACCGGGACGAGGACGCGGTCGGCGGCGGCGAGCGCATTGACGGTGAGCGGCCCGAGCGACGGCGGACAGTCGAGGAAGACGAAGTCGTAGCGCTCGGTGCCCGACGCCAGCGCCTGGACGAGATAGCGCTCGCCGTCTTCGCGGCCCGACAGCTCGACCACGGCTCCGGCCAGGTCCGGCTTGGCCGGGACGAGATCGAGGTTCGCGAACGCGGTGGGGTGGACGAGCTCGGCGAGCGGGGCGCCGTCGAGGAGGTCGTAGCTCGAGGTGCCGTTCGCGCGCATCCCGAGGCCCGACGTCGCGTTGGCCTGCGGATCGAGGTCGATCACGAGCGCGCGCTGCCCGGCCTCGGCAAGGCAGGCGGCGAGGTTGACGGCGGTCGTCGTCTTGCCGACCCCGCCCTTCTGGTTCGCAAGGGCATAGATTCGGGACATCTGCCCGCCTATTGTCGCTAGGCCAGCGGACGCTTCTTCGCGACGCCGGCGCGGCGCGGGAAGCCCGGCGGGGTCGGGGCCACCTTCGGGAGGACGGCGAGGCCGTCATGCAGCTCTGGACTGCCCCCTCCGAGTTGTGTCGACGCCGCCTCGAGCAATCCGAGATCGGCGTTCTCGCCGAGCCAGAGAATCGCCGCGCCGCCGGTACGGACGAGCGGCAGGCAGAGCTCCGCGGCCACGGGCGGTCGAGCAAGCGCTTTGGCCACCGCGACGCCCCATCGCTCCGGCTCCTGCTCCTCCGCGCGCCCCCAAAGGACCTCGGCGTTCGGGGGCGCCCAGCGGCGCAGGAAGTCGCACTTCCGGCGCTCGGCTTCCAGCAGCGCCACCTCTCGCTCGGGCAGCGCGGCCGCGAGCGGGATGCCCGGCGAGCCTCCGCCGGAGCCGACGTCGAGCAACGGCCCGTCGTACCGCTCGAGCAGTGGCAGAGCGCGCAGCGCGTCGTCGAGCAGCATCTCGCGCGCTCGCCCGGGATCGCGAAGCGCCGTCAGCCCAGGCGTCTCGAGGACGGCCGCGAGCCAGTCACTCAGGAACGACGACGACGTAGCGGTTCGGCTCCGTCCCCTCGGAGGTCGTGCCGACGCCTGCGACGTCCTTGAGACTCAGGTGGACGACCTTCCGCTCCACAGCCGTCATCGGCTCGAGCTCCTCCGGTTCGCCCGTCTCGCGCACCCGGTCGGCGGCCCGTAGGGCGAGCGTCTCGAGCGTCGCCTGCCTCCGGGCGCGATAGCCGGCGGCATCGACGACGACGTCTCTCTTCTCGTCACCGTGGGCGCGATACCCGATCACGTTGAGGAGGTACTGAACCGCGTCGATCGTCTGGCCGTGGCGGCCGATGAGCAGGCCGACGTCCGGACCGGAGCACGTCACCACGATCGCCTCCGGCTCCTCGCGCGCCACGACCTCCGCGTCGATGCCGAGCGTCTCCACGATCCGCGCGACGAGCGTCCTCGCTTCCACGGCCTGGTCGCTCTCCTCGCCCACGACGACGGCGGCAGCATCCGCGGCCTCGGCCGGCAGATGAGCCACGACCCGAGCCGGCTCGTAGCCCACACCGAGGATGCCGCGCTTCCCCTCCGAGACGACCTCGAACTGCACCGCAGCCTTGTCGAGCCCCGGATGGCGGCGCTCGAGCTCGCGCAGCGCAGCCCACTTCGCCTCGCCGACCGTCTCGCCGGTCGCCTCGGCAGTCAGATCCGCGATCTCGCTCATCTCCGGCTTGTGCGCTTCTTCTTGCGCCGCACCTGCCGGGGCCGCTGCGTGGCAGCGGGAGCAGGCGTCGGCGGCGGCGACTCGCGGTTGGCGCCGTTCTCGCTCGAGCCGTCGTCCTTCGGCGGTGTCCGCGAGCTGCGACGCTCTACGGTCGGCGCGGGCGCCTTGGAGACCAGTCGCCTCGTGATCAGCCCCTGCCCCACCGTCCAGAGGTTCGTCGTCACCCAGTAGAGGACGAGACCGGCCGGGAAGCGCGCGATGATGAAGACGAAGAAGAGCGGCATGATCATGAAGAGCGTCCGCTGCGTCTTGTCGGCCGTTGCGGCCATGAAGAGCGTCGACGCCATCTGGCTCGCGACGTAGACGACGAGCAGGATGTAGCCACCCCACTGCGTCGTCGTTCCCGCGGAGATGTCGTGGATGAAGTTGAGCCACGAGAGGTCCGCGCCCTGCGGGAACTGCTCGTGCTTGAGCGTGTAGTAGAGGGCGATGAAGACCGGCAGCTGCAGCAGCATCGGCAGACAGGAGGCGGCCGGATTGATGTTGTTCTCCCGGTAGAACTTCATCAGCTCCTCGTTCTGCCTCGGCTTGTCGCCCTTGTACTTCTTCTGGATCTCCTTCATCTGCGGCGCGAACTTCTGCAGGTTCTGCATCGAGTGGATCTGCCGGATCGTCAGCGGCACGAGGATCATCCGCACGACGACGGTGACCGCCACGATCGACCAGGCCCACGTCAGGCCGACGTTGTTGTGGAACCACTCGAGCACGTGCTGCATCACGGTCTCGAGCTGGCTGATGATCGGGATGGTGTAGAGGATCATCGGACCGGGTCGAAGCCCCCTCGGCTCCACGGGTTGCACCGGAGCAGCCGCCAGCCGGCGAGGATGCTCCCGCGCACGAGGCCATGGTGATGCAGCGCCTGCACCGCGTACTCGGAACAGGACGGGTGGTACTTGCAGGTCGTCGGGAACAGCGCGCCGAGCGTGAGCCGGTAGAGCCACACGAGACCGACGCCGAGCGTCGCCGGGATGCGCAGCACGGCGCTCATGCCGCCAGAGCCCCGGTTTGTCCGAGCAGCTCGTCGACGCGCTCGCCGAGCCATTCGAAGCCGTTCGCCTCGGCTGCCTCGACGAGGCCGGGACGGACGATCAGGACATAGTCGTGGCCGGACGGCACGCGATCGAGGCGCGCGTTCCACACCTCACGCAGGCGGCGCTTGATCCGGTTCCGCTCGACTGCGCCGCCGGCCGCGCGTGGTACGGCGAACCCGATCCGCGGCTCCGCCGGTTCCTCCTGCGGGAGCCAGTACAGAACGAGAAAGCGGGACGAGACCGACCGACCGCGGCGGTGCACCGCGTCGAAGTCCCGAGAGCGGGACAGGCGGTTGGCGCGCTTCACAGATGCAGCTTAGTGGCTCGGTCCGGGCGGGCCGATCAGGCAGAGAGGCGGGCGCGGCCCTTGCCGCGGCGGCGCTTCAGAATCGCCCGGCCGGCCTTCGTCGACATCCGCGCGCGGAAGCCGTGCTTGCGCTTGCGGCGGCGGACGTTGGGCTGATAGGTGCGCTTCACGACTGTGTGAAAAGACTCGCTGTGCCAAAAAAATTCCCCGTCGGCGGCGGGGCGCGGCGGTCAGTATAGACAGTCGTCGTCCACCGGCTTGTCCACAGCCGCAGACGACGCAGGGATGCGGCCGGAGCCGGTTGCCCCCACGGCTGTCCACACCTGTGGAGGGATGTGAGTAACTCTGAAACTCCCTGCAAAACGGGTCATTTTGTCCCCGGGCAAGGCACTGTTATGCTGGCCGCCGGGCCGGAGACGGGGAGGATCAGGGCGTCGGTGGAACACCAAGTTGAGCTGTCTACAGAGAACCTTTGGGAGGAGATCTCGGGGCGGCTCAGGGAGGCGCTGAGCAACGGGACCTACAGCAAGTGGTTCGGCGACGTCCACGAGCTGGCCCTCGAAGGCGACACGCTCGTCCTGACCGTTCCGAGCGAGTTCACGCGCGACTGGATCGAAGGGCACTTCGTCGGCCTGATCGGCGCCGCGGTGCGCGACATCGTCGGAATCGAGCGACCGATCGAGCTCAGGGTCGCCGACGACGCAGAGGCCCCGACGGAGGGCCGCGCGGGGTCTGAAGGCGTCGTTCCCATGGTCCAGCGCCTGAGCGGACGGCCCGAGAGCGGCGGATTCAACGCGAAGTACACGTTCGACTCGTTCGTCATCGGCTCGTCGAACCGCTTCGCGCACGCCGCGGCGCTCGCCGTGGCCGAGGCGCCGGCACAGGCGTACAACCCACTCTTCATCTACGGCGGCACAGGACTCGGCAAGACGCACCTGCTCCAGGCGGTCGCGCAGTACGTCGCGGAGCACTCGTCCGAGCTCTCGGTGCGCTACATGACGAGCGAGGCCTTCGTCAACGACTTCATCAACTCGCTGCGCGACAAGCGGATCGAGGGCTTCAAGCAGCGCTACCGCGGCTACGACGTCCTGCTCATCGACGACGTCCAGTTCTTCGAGGGCAAGGAGCGCTTCCAGGAGGAGTTCTTCCACACCTTCAACTCGCTGTACGAGGCCGGCTCGCAGATCGTGCTCTCCTCGGATCGGCCGCCGCGCGACATCGCGACCCTCGAGGAGCGGCTCCGCAGCCGCTTCGAGTGGGGCCTGATCACCGACATCCAGCCGCCGGACCTCGAGACGCGGATCGCGATCCTGCGCAAGAGGGTGAAGGTCGACGGGATCTACGTCCACGACGAGCAGGTTCTGACCTTCACCGCGAGCCGCGTGTCGTCGAACATCCGCGAGCTCGAGGGTGCGCTGACCCGCGTCGTCGCCTTCTCGTCGCTCACCGGACGACCGATGACGGTCGAGCTCGCGCAGGACGTCCTTCGTGACGTCTTCCCGCAGGGCGAGGCCGCGGAGGTGTCGATCAAGCGGATCCAGGATCTCGTCGCGGAGCGCTTCAGTCTCTCGCTCGACGAGCTCTGCGGCGAGAAGCGCTCGCAGAACATCGTCTACCCGAGGCAGGTCGCGATGTATCTCTCGCGCGAGCTGACCGACTCCTCGCTGCCGAAGATCGGCAAGGAGTTCGGCGGCCGCGACCACACGACCGTGATCCACGCGACCTCCAAGATCTCCCGCCTGATCCGTGAGGACAGGTCTGTGTACAACCTCGTGCAGGAACTCACCGCACGTGTGAAGCAGGTTCGCTGACGCTTGCCGCTTGTGGGAATCTCCGAATCGTCCACAATGGACATCCACACGACGCAAGCCAGGCAGGGTGCGGCTTCGAGCACGTCTTCCCCGTCGTCCACACTCCCTATGACTTCTACGAGAATCCCTAGATGATTGAGAGTGACATCGCAGTCGGTGCCGGGTTGAGGATTACGTGCACGAAGGACGAGCTCGTGCAGGGCCTCACGCTGGTCGGTCGCGCGGTCTCGAGCCGCACGGCGATCCAGATCCTGTCGGGGATCCTGCTCGAGGCTCGCGGCGACGAGCTTCGTCTTGCGGCGACAGACATGGAGCTTTCGCTGCGCGCCGGGGTTCCGGCACAGGTGGAGGGGGACGGCGCGGTCGTGCTGCCGGGCCGGACGCTCGTCGACATCGCGCGGCTGCTGCCGGGAGACGACGTCACGATCGAGCACGCGGCGACGGAGTCGGTCGTCCATGTCGCGTCGGGAAGCGCGAGCTACACGCTGCACACGTACAACGCCGAGGACTTTCCGCGGCTGCCGGAGGTCAACGAGACGGAGACGTTCGCGGTCGATCGGGAGGCGCTGCTCGAGACGATCACCCGTGTCGCACGCGCGGCTTCCCGCGACGAAGCGCGCCCCGTCCTGACCGGCGTCCTCGTCCAGTTCGCCGGCGACAAGCTCGTCATGGCGGCCACCGACTCCTACCGCCTCGCGGTGAAGGAGACGGCGCTTGCCTCGCCGGCGCCGGACCTCGAGGCCATCGTCCCGAGCCGCGCCTTGCAGGAGCTCGCGCGCATCCCCGGCGACGAAGACGAGATTGCGGTCGGCGTCCAGGAGAACCAGGTGCTCTTCTCGGTCGGCGGTGTCTGGCTCACGACGCGCCGAATCGACGGCCAGTTCCCGAACTACCGGCAGCTCCTGCCGGAGACGTTCGAGCACGAGCTGACGGTGCCGCGAGCCGAGCTGCTCGACGTTGTGCGTCGCGCCGCCGTGATGATCCAGCGGGCGACGCCGCTCCAGCTCCGCTTCGCCGACGGTGAGGTTACCGTCGTGGCGCGTACGCACGAGGTCGGCGAATCGAAGGAGTCGATGCCGGTCGCGTACACCGGTGAGCCGCTCGACATCGGCTTCAACGCGGAGTTCCTGCGCGAGGGTCTCGAGTTGGTCGAGGGCGACGACGTGAAGTTGAAGCTCATCAGCCCGCTGCGCCCGGCGATCCTCACCGACGAGGCCGACGACTTCACGTACCTCGTCATGCCGATTCGCCTACCCGGCTGAAAAGCCGGACGGGTTAGCACAGTCTGATCGTCGAGACGACCTCGCTTCGGGATTTTCGCTCGTACGAGCGGCTCGAACTGGCGCTGCAGCCGGGCCTCGTCCTCGTCGTCGGGGCGAACGGCGTCGGCAAGACGAATCTCCTCGAGGCCGTGCATGTCGCGACGCAGGGCTTCTCGCCCCGCACCCGGACCGACTCGCAGGTCGTGCGCTTTGGGACAGAGGGAGCACGTGCCGCCGTCTCGGGCCGGCGTGGCGAGGTCGGGTTGGAGCTCGAGGTGACCGTGCGCCGCGGCGAAGGGAAGCGCGCCAAGCTCAACGGCGCTCCGCTTCGCGCCGCCGAGCAGCTCCGCTCGATGGTCTCGACGCTCGTCTTCACGCCGGACCGGCTTGGGGTAGTGAAAGGTCCGCCCGCCGCTCGACGCGCATACTTCGATCGCGTGTTCGGCCGCTTCGCGCCGGCGCGGGCTGCTCTGCCGGCGGAGTACGGCGCGGCTGTGGCGCAGAGGAACGCGGCGCTCCGGCGTGCGTCCGCCGGAGTGTCCGGCCGGGACGCGATCGAGCCCTGGAGCGAACGCGTCGCGACGCTCGGCGCCGAGCTGGTCGCGGCTCGCCTGGAGACGCTCGCGCTGCTCGGGCCTTCGTTCGGCGCCCGCGCTGCCGAGCTCGGCCTCGGCGATGTCGCCCTCCGCTACGACGGCGAGCCGCCGACGCTGGAAGGGCTCGAATCGGCGCTCGGGCGCGACCTCGATCGCGGCGTGACGTCGCTCGGCCCTCATCTCGACGATGTCGTGCTCTCCGCAGACGGCCGCGACCTTCGCAGCTACGGCTCCCAGGGAGAGCAGCGGCTCGCCCTCCTCGCCCTGCTCCTGGCCGAGGCCGAGACGATCGCCGACCGGACCGGCGTCCCGCCGCTCCTCCTCCTCGACGACGTTCTCTCGGAGCTCGATCCCGGCCGCCGCACGATCCTCGCGGCTCGCGTGCGCAGCGCCGGGCAGGCGCTCGTC
>DATBAH010000117.1:0-9613 GCA_036271615.1 Gaiellaceae bacterium | reverse complement strand
CACACGGATCGCTGGCGGCACGCGTTCCTGCTCTCCGCGGAACGGCTGCTCGGTGCGCGCATCGACCGAGGTACGGGAACGGTCGAGCACCGCGGCCACCGGACGCTAGTCGTCGCGCACCCGATCAGTGTCGACCCAGCCGAGTTCGACCGGCTTCGCCAGGATCCAGCCGTCCGCGAGCGCGAGGAGGCTCTCGCGGCGCGCCGCCCGGAGCAGCTCGTGCTGCGCGTCGACAGGATCGATCCGTCGAAGAACATCGTGCGCGGTTTCCGGGCGTTCGGCCTGCTCCTCGAGCGCCATTCCGAGTTGCGCGAGCGAGTCGGGATGGTCGCGCTGCTCGCACCGTCGCGGCTCGAGATCCCGCAGTACGCCGAGTACGCCGCGCAGGTCGAAGCTGCAGCACGCGAGGTGAACGACCGCTTCGGACAGGACAGCTGGCAGCCCGTGAAGCTCGACGTCGCCGACGACTTCCAGCGCTCGATCGCCGGGTACAAGCAGTTCGACGTCCTACTCGTCAACCCCGTCTTCGACGGGCTCAACCTCGTCGCGAAGGAGGCGTTCCTCGTGAACGAGCGAGACGGCGTGCTCGTCCTGTCCGAGAACGCCGGGGCGCACGAGGAGCTCGGAGAGTGGGCGGTGACAGTGAACCCGCTCGACGTCTCCGGGCAGGCGGATGCGCTGTACACAGCGCTCACGCTCGACCCGGACGAGCGCCGGCGGCGGGCCAACGCGATCCGGGACCAGGTCCGCACGAACGACATCCGCCGGTGGGTCGACGCGCAGCTTGCCGACCTTGACGCCGTACGATCGTCCTGATGGAGGAGCTCTCCCATGTCGACGAGTCGGGCGCCGTCAGGATGGTCGACGTCGGGGGCAAGGAGCCGATGCGGCGCCGCGCGGTCGCGCGCGCCGAGGTTCGGATGGCGGCCGAGACGGCGAGGACGCTGCGCAATCTGCCGAAGGGCGACGCGCTCGCAACGGCGCAGCTCGCGGGGATCATGGCCGCAAAGCGAACGAGCGAGCTCATCCCGCTCTGCCATCCGCTGCCATTGACCCACATCGAGGTGACGCTCGAAGTGGGCGAGGAGTCGGTCGAGATCGTCTCCGCGGTCGAGACCACGGCGCAGACCGGGGTCGAGATGGAGGCGCTGACGGCGGCATCCGTCGCGGCGCTCACGGTCTACGACATGGCCAAGGCCGTCGACAAGCAGATGCGGATCGCCGAGGTCGTGCTCGTCGAGAAGACGAAGGAACGCGTCTGAAGGCCGCGGTGCTCACGGTCTCGGACGGCGTCGCGAGCGGGACGCGCGAGGACCGGAGCGGCGACCTGCTCGAGGAGTTGCTTCGCGCCGAAGGGTTCGAGGTCGAGCGCGAAGTCGTGCCGGACGATGGCGACGAGATCCGCGCGGCGCTCGACGCGCTGGCGCGCCTGAACGCCGTGGTTCTCACGACCGGCGGAACGGGCTTCGGGCCGCGCGACGTGACTCCCGAGGCGACGGCGGAGCTGATCGAGCGGGCCGCGCCGGGTGTCGCCGAGGCAATCCGGGCCGATGCGAGGGAGAAGACGCCGCACGCTCTGCTGTCACGCGGAGAGGCCGGAATCGTGGGGACGACGCTCGTCGTCAACCTCCCCGGCTCACCCGGTGGCGTGCGTGACGGCTTCGAGGTTCTGCGCCCCGTGCTCGCGCACGCGCTCGAGCTGCTCGCGGGCGAGACCGACGTTCACCACAAGCAGACGTGACTACCGTCGTCACCCCGCTGCCCGCGAGGTTCGCGCGGCTCGTCAAGATCGAGCACACCGTCTTCGCGCTGCCGTTCGCCTACGTCGGCGCGTTCCTCGCCGTCGACGGGACGCCGAGCGGCCACGATCTCCTCTGGATCACGCTCGCGATGGTCGGCGCTCGCTCGCTCGCGATGGCGCTCAACCGCCTGATCGACGCGGGGATCGACGCGCGGAACCCGCGCACGGCCGGCCGTGAGATCCCGAGCGGACAGCTGTCCGTCGCACAGGTCGTCGTCTTCTGCGCCCTCTCGCTCGCGCTCTTCCTCGCCGCCGTCTGGCAGCTGAACCCGATCGTGCGCTGGCTCTGGCCGATCCCGGTCGTCGGCTTCGTCGTCTATCCGTATCTCAAGCGGTTCACGTGGACGTGTCACCTCTGGCTCGGAGCCGTCGACGGTCTCGCGCCCGTCGGCGCCTGGGTCGCCATCACCGGCAAGCTGCCGTGGCAGGCGTGGATGCTCGGCGCCGCCGTCGCCTTCTGGGTCGCCGGCTTCGACTTCTTCTACGCGCTCTTCGACGAGCAGGTCGACCGGCGGGAGGGTCTCCATTCGATCGTGACCCGGTTCGGCGTGAAAGGCGCCTTTCTCGGCGCGCGTCTCGCCCACGCCGCGACGATCGTGTGCCTCGTCGCCGCCGGGCTCGGGCTTTCGGTCGGCGTCCTCTACTGGCTCGGTGTCGGCGTGGTTGCGCTCCTCATGGCGTACGAGCACTCGCTCGTCCGGCCGGGAGACCTGCGGCGGCTCGACACGGCGTTCTTCACCATGAACGGCGTGATCAGCGTCGTCTTCGCCGTGTTCGTGATCGTCGACGCTGTGATCTGACCCTATGCTGGTTGCGTGCTGACGGCCCGCCGGCTCGGCAAGCGCTATGGAGAGAAGCGCGTTCTGCGGAGGATCGACTTCGCGCTTCCGCGGGGTGGCTTCCTCGTCGTCACCGGGCCGAACGGCGCCGGCAAGACGACGCTCCTGCGGATCTGCGCCGGCCTCGCGCAGCCGACGGAGGGGAGGATCGAGCGCGACGCGACGCGCGCGGAGGTGGGCTACCTCGGCCACGAGCCGCTCGTCTATCGCGAGCTGACCGCACTCGAGAACCTCGAGCTCTACGGACGTCTCTACCGGGTGCCTGAACGGCGGGAGCGGATCGGCATGCTGCTCGAGCGATTTGGGCTCTGGGAGGCACGGCACGAGCGCGTCGCCTCGTACTCGCGAGGCATGACGCAGCGGCTCGCCCTGTGCCGCGTCCTCCTCCACGAGCCGGAGCTGCTCGTGCTCGACGAGCCGTACAGCGCGCTCGACGAGGCCGGAGCCGAGCTGCTGGACGCGCAGCTCGCCGAGCTCCGGGCGGAGCGCACCGTCCTCCTCGCGACCCATGACCCGGCGCGCATCGAACCCCTCGCGAGCGGCGCGCTCGCGCTCGCGGGATGAGCTACTTCCGCGACGTCGGAGCGCTTGCCCGCAAGGACCTGCTGCTCGAGCTCCGGGCCCGGGACACGCTGCCGGCGATGCTCCTCTTCGTCGCCGCGACGTTCGTGATCTTCCACTTCGCGTTGCCGGGAGCCCCGTCGAGGCTCGAGACCAGCGGCCTGCTCTGGATCGCCATCCTCTTCACGGCGTTGCTCGGTCTCGGCCGCGCGTTCGTCCCCGAACGGGAGCAGCGGACGATGGACGGGCTCGTGCTCGCGCCGTGCGACCGCAGCACGATCTGGCTCGCCAAGTCGCTTGCGACGCTCGCGTTCCTCGCGGCCGCCGAGGTCGTGGCGCTGCCGCTCTACGCGCTCTTCTTCCACAGCATCGACGGCACGACGGTGGCCGCAGTCCTCCTCGCCGACGTCGGCATCTGCGGAGTAGGGGCGTTCCTCGGCGCGATGGCCGTTGCGACCCGAGCTCGCGACCTGCTCCTACCGCTCCTCTTCCTGCCGCTCGCCATGCCGATCGTGGTCGGCGCCGTCGGCGCGACGGTCGGCCCACCTGTCGTCTCCTCGCCCGGCCGCTACCTCGGCTTCCTTGCTCTCTACGACCTGCTCTTCGCCGTGATCTGCTGGGCCTCGTTCGAGTATGTCGTCGCCGAGTAGCGCAGCTGGTGCGACAATCCGTGCCGTGGGTCGCACGTCCCGTATTCCCCTGCCCGCGCTCGCCGTGAGTTCGCTCGTGCTCGTCACCACTGCGCTCGCGTTCGTCTTCTTCGTGGCGCCGAACGACGCGAACCAGGGCTTCTCGCAGCGGATCTTCTACTTCCACGTCTCGATCGCGTTCGCGGCGTACGCCTGCTTCATCGGCGGGGCCTGGAAGGCGTTCCGGCACCTGACGAAGCGGGATCCGCGCGCCGACCTCGAGAGCTATGTCCTGATCCACCAGGGACTGATCTTCGGGACGCTCGTGCTGCTCACCGGCTCGATCTGGGCCAAGATCTCCTGGGGGGTCTGGTGGACCTGGAGCGAGGACGAGCTCGTGCTCTTCCTCGTCCTGTACCTCTTCTACTGCGCGTACTTCATGCTGCGGTTCTCCCTCGATCCGGGTCCGCAGCGTGCGAACCTGAGCGCGGTGTATGCGCTCTTCGGCGTCGTCCTGATCCCGGTCAGCTTCCTGGCCATCCGGCTCGCCAAGGAATTCCTCCACCCCCGGGTCTTCACCCTGCACGGGCCGAGCTTCGGCGGCTGGATCCTCGTCACGTACTGCGTCGCACAGGCCGCGATGCTCGTGTTGGCGTACACGCTCTATCGGCTCGAGCTCAGCGGCAAGCGGCTCGACCTGCGGCTGCGCCGATTGAGGGAGGTGCTCGTCTGACCACCGCGGAGAAATACGTCACGGCCGCGTACTGTGTCGTCTTCGCCGTCGTCCTCGTCTACGTCCTGATCATTGCGCTCAAGCTGCAGCGGCTCGAACGCGAGGTCGACGAGCTCGCCGACCGCGTGCCTGCGGACGACGCCGACGAGGAAGAGGCTCCGCGGGAGACGGCGCGCGTTGGCTGAGCTCCTTTTCTGGCCCGCGCTCCTGCTGTACGGGGAGGCCGCGGTCGGCTACTTCGGCGACGTGCGGCGGCCGGGCCGCGCGGGCCGCGCCGCCACGTGGGGCGTCCGGCTCGGCTGGCTCGCGCAGACTGCGCTGCTGGTCGTCCAGGCGACCCGCGACGACGGCTTCCCGTGGGGGACGTGGGCGTCGTCGCTTTCTCTCTTCGTCTGGCTCGTCGTCTCGGCGTACCTCATCTGGGGCTGTCGCAGGCCGTACCGGCTCCTCGGTCTCGTCGTAATGCCGCTCGCCGTCGCGCTGCTCGTCGTCGCGCGCGCCGGCGGTGGAACGGGGAACGGGGCGGTGAGCCACTACTCGAACCTCTTCCTCGTCGTCCACGTCGGGCTCGTGCTCGCCGCCTTCGCCGGCTTCACGCTCGCGGCCGCGCTGTCGGGGCTCTACCTCTGGGAAGAGCGCCGGCTGAGGACGCGACCGGCGACGATCCTGCGCAGGCAGATGCCGGCGCTGGCGACACTCGACTCGCTCGCGCTGCGGACGGTCGCGTGGTCCGTGCCGCTGCTGACGCTCGGCGCCGCCGTCGGGCTCGTGCGCCTCGTCGGCCAGCACGATCGGCTCGACGCGCTCATCGCCGTGACCGCAGCGACCTGGCTCGTCTGGTGTGCATACCTCGGTCTGCGCCTGCTGGGCGGCTGGACGGGACGTCGCGCCGCCTACCTCGCCCTCGCCGGCTTCGTCCTCGTCATCGTCGTTCGGCTGGCCCTCCCCGCGACCCACTTCACGTGATGCACCTCGTCCTCGTCGGAACGTCCCACCACCACGCGCCGGTCGAGCTGCGTGAGCAGGTCGCCCTCGATCGCGACCACGCGCAAGCGCTCGCGGCGCGGCTCGCGGCGAACGGACGCGAGGCGGCCTGCCTCTCGACCTGCAACCGCACGGAGCTCTACGTCGCGGCCGAGGATCCGGAGCAGGCAGAGCGCGACGCGGCCGCCGCGCTCGCCTCGCTCGGGCCGGAGATCGAGCCGGCCCTCTACAAGCTGCGGGACCGGGCCGCGGCGCATCACCTCTTTCGCGTCGCCGCCGGTCTCGACTCGCTCGTGCCGGGTGAGGGCGAAATCCTCGGCCAGGTACGGCTCGGCCGCGAGCTCGGGACGACCGGGCCGCTGCTCGACCGCGTGTTCAGGCAGGCGTTGCATGCCGGCCGCAAGGTGCGGGCGGAGACCGCGATCGGGCAGAGCCCCGCCTCGGTCTCGGCTGCCGCCGCGGCGCTCGCGGAGCAGGTGTTCGGCAGCCTCGACGGCCGTTCGATCCTTCTGCTCGGCGCAGGCAAGGTCAGCGAGCAGGCGGCCCGCAACCTCCGGAGCCGCGGTGCCGAGATCTCGCTCGTCGCGAACAGCAAGACGGAGCGCGACCGGATCGACGAGGAGCTCGCGGCGGTCGACGTGGTCATCGCGTCGACCAACGCGTCCGACATCGTGCTCGACGCGCCAACGGTCGCGGAGAGACTGAAGGGCCGTCGGGGCCGCCGGCTCGTGCTCGTCGACCTGGCGGTCCCGCGCGACCTCGATCCGGCGATCGGAGAGCTCGACGGCTGCTACCTCTACGACATCGACGACCTCGAGCAGATCGTGGTCGAGACGCTGTCGCTGCGCCGCCGCGAGGCCGAGCGTGCCGAGGCGATCGTCGCGGCCGAGGTGGAGAAGTTCCACGAGTGGCACGCCTCGCTCGACGTCCTGCCGGCCATCACGTCGCTGCGCGCCCGGGCAGAGGAGATCCGTGAGGCGGAGCTGCAGAAGGCCGAAGCGCTCCTCGGGCGGCTCGACGAGAGCCAGCGCCGAGCTGTCGAGGCGGTCACCGCCCAGATCGTGAACAAGCTCCTCCATCTGCCGACTGTGCGGATGAAACAGGCCGCCGCGGCAGCCGATGGTGTCCTCTATGCTGAGGCCGTGCGGCACCTCTTCGGTCTCGGCGAGGACGAGCGCTGAACGTCAAGCCCGCGACAGGTCGTCCTCTGCCGCTGCAGGTGCCGACGGCCTTTATTCGAGTCCGGCCGCGCGGCGTCGGCTGCGCGCCGCCCGTCCGGAGGCAGCTGGCCTGTGCTCGTCCGCGTCGGCAGTCGCGGCAGTAGGCTCGCGCTCACCCAGGCCGAGCGCGCCCTCTCCTCGTTGCGGGCGCCCGGTATCGAGCTTGCGCTCGTCCCCATCACCACCGCGGGCGACCGCGACCGCTCGCGTCCGTTCGGCGAGATCGGATCGCGCGGCGTCTTCGTCAAGGAGCTCGAGGAAGCGCTGCTCGAGCGCCGCATCGACGTCGCGGTCCACTCGGCGAAGGATCTGACCGCGGTGGATCCCGACGGGCTCGTGGTGGGCGCCTATCTCCGGCGTGAGGACCCGAGAGACGCGCTCTGCGGAGCTGCGGAGCTTCGACCAGGAATGCGGATCGGCACCGCTTCGGTGCGGCGGAAGGCACAGCTGCTCTCGCTCGACTCGACACTCTCGATCGAGCCGCTGCGCGGGAACATCGACACGCGCTTGCGGAAGCGAGGCGAGCGGGGTCTCGACGCGATCGTGCTTGCCGCGTGCGGGCTCGACCGGCTCGGGCTCGCGGACGAGATCGGGCTCCGATTCGACCCCGAGACGATGCTGCCCGAGGCGGGCCAGGGCGCCCTTGCGCTTCAGGTGCGAGCCGGCGAGAGGGAGCTCGTGGCGGCCGCAGACGACTCAGAGACCCGGGAACGGGTGGAGGCGGAGCGCGCGGTCGTGGCGGCGGTCGGCGGGGGCTGCCTCGCTCCGGTCGCCGCGTATCACGACGGGTCGACCCTCACGGGCCTCATCGCGGCGGAGGATGGATCGTGGCTCGAACGGCTGACGGGCGACGACGCGGCGGCGCTCGGGGCGGAGCTGGCGGATGCGAGTACTCGTCACTCGTGAGGAGCTCGTCTCCCGCGTCGAGTCGCTCGGACACGAGGCGGTCTTGTGCGAGCTGATCCGGGTCGAGGCGCTCGGCGACGAGCCGGTCGACGCTCGTGCCTACGACTGGCTCGTGGTCACGAGCCGCAACGGCGCGCACGAGCTCGCCCGTCGCGGCGTCACCGCCAATCGCATCGCGGCTATCGGGCCGGCGACGGCGGAGGCGCTGCGATCGCACGGGCTGCGCGTCGATCTCGTCGCCGCGACCCACACGCAGGAGGGCCTGCGCGACGAGCTGCCGGAGGGAACGGCCCTGCTGGCGGCCGCGGAGGGTGCTCGGCTGGACGTGCTCGACGCCGACTTCCTGCCCCTCTACCGGACGATCCAGCTGCGGCCCGACGTGCCGCCGGTCGACTTCGCGCTGCTGCTGTCCGGCTCTGCCGCGAGGGCGCTCGCCGCGGCCGGGGCACACGTGCCCGTCGTCGCCATCGGCCCGCAGACCGAGGCCGAGGCGAAGGCAGCCGGGCTCTCCGTCGCCGCCGTCGCCGTCACTCACGACCTCGACGGCCTCATCGAGGCATTACGTTCCCTCCCGTGGTCATCACCTTCCTGACCGATTTCGGGCTGCAGGACGACTTCGTCGGCACCTGTCACGGCGTGATCGCGACGATCGCGCCCGACGCGCGGGTGATCGACGTCACGCACGGGGTTCGCCCCGGCCACGTCCTGCAGGGAGCCCTGGTGCTGGCGAACACGCTCCCCTACATGCCGGCGGGCGTCAATCTCGCCGTCGTCGACCCCGGCGTCGGGAGCGGCCGGCGCGCCCTCGCCCTGCGCGACGGGGAAGGCCGGCTGTACGTCGGCCCCGACAACGGGCTGCTCCTGCCCGCCGCCGAGCGGTTCGGCGGGGTCGCCGAGGCGCACGAGCTCACCAACGCGGCCTATTCGCTGCAGCCGGTCTCCCGCACCTTCCACGGCCGCGACCTGTTCTCACCGGCGGCGGCTCATCTCGCCACGGGCGTGGCGCTCGAGGAGCTCGGGCCGCCAGTCGATCCGGACGAGCTCGTGCGGATCGAGATCCCGCAGCCCGAGGTGGGGCAGCACCGGATCCGCACGGTCGCTCTCGACGTCGACCGCTTCGGCAACGTCGCGCTCAACCTCCGCCGTGAGCATCTCGAGCGCACCGAGCTCGCCCCCGGTACCCGCGTCGAGCTCACCTGTCGCGGCGATCGGTTCTATGCCGTCTTCGCACGAACCTTCGAAGACGCTCCGCGCGGTTCGCTCATCCTCTACGAGGACAGCTATGGGAGCCTTGCCCTCGCGGTGTCGAGGGGGAGCGCCGCCGACCTGCTTCGCGTCGCAGAGGGAGTCGAGATCGTCCTCGACCTCGCGGCCCGGTGATCGACGGCCGGCGTTTCGCGCGCCTCGTCACGGATGCGGTCGTGCGGCGGCCGGCGCTCTGGCGGGTCTTCCGCGGTCGGTTGCGCACCATGTTCGACGGGCTCGCCCCGACCTGGGAGACGCGAATCGGCCCGCATCACCTCTGGGCGCTCGACCTCGCGCTCGCGGACCTGCCCGCGCCGCGTCACGCTCTCGATCTCGGCACGGGAACCGGCGTCGTCGCTCTCGCGCTCGCCGAGCGCTATCCGGAGGCCGAGGTGGTGGGGATCGACCTCAGCCCGGGGATGATCGAGGAGGCTCAGAGGAAGCTCTCGCCCGAGCTCGCCCGCCGCGTGCGGTTCGAGGTCGGCGACGCGTCGGCGCTCTCCTGCCCGGACGGCGCGTTCGACCTCGTCGTCCTTTCGAACATGATCCCGTTCTACGACGAGCTCGCCCGAATCGTCGCGCCGGGCGGGACGCTCGTGTTCTCGTTCTCGAGGGGCGCCGAGACGCCGATCTACGTCCCTGCGGAGCGCTCGCGCGAGGAGCTCGGCCGCCGGGGCTTCGCGGAATTTGCGGAG
>DATBAH010000116.1:0-30324 GCA_036271615.1 Gaiellaceae bacterium | reverse complement strand
AACGCCGAGCTGGCGCTGATCAACAGCGTGCAGGATGCGATCGCAGGCGAGCTCGACCCGCAGGCGATCTACGACGTCGTCGGCGACAAGCTGCAGGAGGTGTTCGACGCGCAAGTCGTCGACATCGCCGTCTACGACGAGACGGCGGGCCTCCTTCGTTTCCCGTACACGATCGAGCGCGGGGAGCGCCTGGACGAAGACCCGATCGAGCTCATCGGGTTCCGCAAGCACGTCATGCAGACCCGCGAGCCGCTGATGATCGAGGAGACCACGCCGGAGGTGCTCGAGCGGTACGCCAATCCTGCAGTGCTCAGCGGCGACCCGGCGAAGTCAGGGCTTTTCGTGCCGCTCGTGACGGGCGGCAGGGCATCCGGCGTGATCTCGCTCCAGAACGTCGACCGCACGCATGCCTTCACCGACTCCGACCGGCAGCTGCTGACGACGCTGGCCGGCAGCCTCAGTGTGGCGCTCGAGAACGCGCGGCTGGTGCACGAGACGCGGCAGCGGAACGCCGAGCTGGCGCTGATCAACGGCGTGCAGGACGCGATCGCCGGCGAACTGGACGCCGAGGCGATCTACGATGCCGTCGGCGACAGGTTGCGAGATGTCTTCGACGCGCAGGTCGTCTCGATCATCACGCGTGATGAGGTGACCGGGCTCTCGCACTTCCCCTACATCATCGAGCGCGGCGAACGGCTGCAAGCCGGGCCGATGGAGCCCGGCGGCTTCTCGAAGCACGTGATGGACGCGGGCGAGTCGCTGCTGATCGCCGAGAACATGGATGCCGAGGCCGAGCGCTACGGAAGCCCGACAATCGCCGGCGAAGACACCAAATCCGCGCTGTTCGTTCCGCTCGTGGCCGGTGGCAGAGCGACCGGCGTGGTCTCACTCCAGAACGCGGACCGAGAGCACGCCTTCGGCGAGTCCGATCAGCAGCTCCTCGAGACACTCGCGGGCAGCCTCAGCGTGGCGCTCGAGAACGCGCGGCTGGTGCACGAGACGCGGCAGCGGAACGCCGAGCTGGCGCTGATCAACGGCGTGCAGGACGCCATCGCCGGCGAGCTCGATCCGCAGGCGATCTACGACGCAGTCGGCGACCGGCTCAGAGACGTCTTCGACGCGCAGGTCGTCTCGATCGCGACGCTGGACGACGGGCTCGTGCACTACCCGTACCTAATCGAGCGGGGCGAGCGGCTGCAAGCGGAGCCTCGGCCGCTGGCCGGTTTCGCGAAGCACGTCCTGGAAGCGCGGGAGCCGCTGCTGCTCACCCAGAACCTCGACGTCGAATCGGAGCGTTACGGCAGCGCCGTCGTCGCCGGCGAGATGCCGAAGTCCGTCCTGTTCGTCCCGCTCATCGCGGGTGGCAAGGCGGCAGGCGTGATCTCGCTGCAGAACATCGATCGCGAGCACGCGTTCGGCGAGGACGACCAGCGGCTGCTGACGACGCTCGCCGGCAGCCTCACCGTCGCGCTCGAGAACGCGCGCCTCGTACAGGAGACACGCCAGCGCGTCGGTGAGCTCGCAACTGTGAACAGCGTCGGCCACGCGCTCTCGTCGCAGCTCGACCCCGACGCGCTGATCGAGCTCGTCGGCGAGCAGGTGCGCCAGACGTTCCAGGCCGACATCGCCTACGTCGCGCTGCACGACGAAGTGGCCGGACGTATCGAGTTCGCCTACTACCACGAGAGCGGCGAGCGCCGGCCGGAAGCTCCGATCGAGTACGGCGAGGGCCTCACGTCACAGATCCTCGACTCACGCGAGCCGCTCCTGCTCAACCGAAAAGAGCAGCACGACAAGCTCGCGAGCCTCGGAACACCCTCGCTCTCCTACCTCGGCGTCCCGATCGTCGTCGGCAGCAGGTCGATCGGCGTCATCAGCGTCCAGAGCATCGAGGAGGAGGGCCGATTCGGCGAGCAGGACGTGCGCCTGCTCTCGACGATCGCCGCCAACGTCGGCGTCGCGATCCAGAACGCACGCCTGTTCTCCGAGATAGACCGCCAGAAGCAGTACTTCGAGATGCTGGTCGAGGTCAGCCCGGCAGCGGTCGTCGTCATGGATGCCGACGAGCGTGTGACGGGCTGGAACCCCGCCGCTGCGGCGCTCTTCGGCTACGCCGCGGACGAAGCGGTGGGCCGCACGATCGACGAGCTCGTCGTTCCGGAGGATCTCCGCAGCGAGAGCCGCGAAGTCACCATGGAGGCACTCGGGCAAGGTCGAACCCGTCGCATCACTCGTCGCATCGACAAGGACGGCGGTCTCTTGGACGTCGAGATGGAGCTCGTACCGCTGCGCTTCGACGGGGACAACGTCGGCTTCTACGCGATCTACCACGACATCACCGAGCTCCAGCGCGCCCGGCAGGAGGCCGAGGCGGCGACGCAGGCGAAGAGCGCGTTCCTCGCGACGATGAGCCACGAGATCAGGACGCCGATGAACGCCGTGATCGGCATGACCGACCTGCTGCTCGGCACCGAGCTGACCGGCGAGCAGCGCGAGTTCGCCGAGGTCGTCCATTCGAGTGGCGACGCGCTGCTGCACGTGATCGACGACATCCTCGACTACTCGAAGATCGAGGCCGGCAAGCTCGATCTCGAGCGTCAGCCCTTCAGCCTGCGCGACTGCGTGGAAGGAGCGCTCGACATCGTCGCGCCGAGGGCGTGGGAGAAGGAGATCGAGCTCGGGTGCCTCATCGACGAGGCCGCGCCGGCCGGTGTCGTCGGCGACGAGGCGCGGCTGCGCCAGGTGCTCCTGAACCTCCTCTCGAACGCCGTCAAGTTCACGGACCGCGGCGAGGTCATGGTGCTGGTGGACGCCGCCGGGACCGGATCGGGCTCGTATCAGATCGACCTCGCCGTTCGAGACACCGGGATCGGGATCCCCGCCGACCGGATGAACCAGCTCTTCACGTCCTTCAGCCAGGTCGACGCGTCGACGACGCGCCGCTTCGGCGGGACGGGGCTCGGGCTCGCCATCTCGAAGCGGCTCGTCGAGCTGATGGGCGGCACGATCGCGGTCGAGAGCGAGCCGCAGAAGGGATCGACCTTCCGCGTCTCGCTGCCGGTCGCTGCGGCCGAGGTGCCGACGAAGATCCCGCTCGACGAGGGCCTGCCGCATCTCGCCGGCAAGCGGATCCTCATCGTCGACGACAACGCGACGAACCGCGAGATCGTCACTCGGCACGCAAGGTCGTGGAGCATGGAACCCGTCGCCGTGGAGCGTCCGGCCGACGCCCTCGAGTTGATCGCGACGGGCGAGTCGTTCGACATCGCGGTGCTCGACATGATGATGCCCGAGATGGACGGGGTCACTCTGGCGCGAGAGCTCCGGCGACTCCGGAGCGAGTCCGAGCTGCCGCTGCTGCTCCTGACCTCGCTCGGGCGAATGCCGCAGCTGCAGTCGGGCGGCGTGTTCTCTGCTCAGCTCGCCAAGCCGCTCAAGGCATCGCAGCTCTACAACACGCTCCTGCAGCTGCTCACCGCAGGCAAGGTCGGCGAGGAGGCGGTCGAGATCGTGACGGACGGAAAGCACGCGAGGTCGGCGCTGCGCATCCTGCTCGCCGAGGACAACGCGATGAACCAGAAGGTCGCGCTCCGCCTGCTCGAGCGGCTCGGCTACCGCGCCGACGTTGCGACGAACGGTCTCGAGGCGATCGAGGCGCTCGAGCGCCGCCCGTACGACGTCGTCCTGATGGACGTGCAGATGCCCGAGCTCGACGGGCTCGACGCCACGCGTCGGATCTGCGAACAATGGCCGGCCCAGAGTCGTCCCTACATCGTCGCGATGACGGCGAACGCCCTGCCCGAGGACCGAGAGGCGTGCTTCGCGGCCGGCATGAACGACTACGTGGCGAAGCCCATCCGGGCGGAGGAGCTGGCGGCGGCTCTGAAGCGCGTCAGGCCGCTTGCGCAGGGCAACGGGGACACGGCCGCGGTCGGGTACGTGAGCCTCGACGACGGCGCGCTCAAGAATCTGCGAGACCTCGGCGGCGACGACTTCCTCGGCGAGGTGATCGACGCGTTCCTCGCGGATGCACCGGAGCTGCTCGCAACCCTTCGCCGCTCGCTCGACGGGCAGAGCAACGAGGAGCTGCGACGAGCCGCGCACACGCTGAAGTCGAACGGGGCGACACTGGGAGCGGAGTCGTTCTCGGAGCTGTGCCGCACCCTCGAGCACCGCGCCAAGAGCGGCGAGCTCGAGGGCGCCTCGGAGCTCGTCGACGGGATCGAGCAGGAGTACCGGCCGCTCGAAGAAGCGCTCACGGCTCTCCGGGCGGGCGCACCCTCGTGAGCCGTTCCTCCCCCGGATACGGCACGATCCTGATCGCCGACGACAACCGAGTGAACCGGCTCCTGCTCGCACGCGGGCTCGAGCACCAGGGACACACGGTCGTCTTCGCCGAGCACGGCGGCGAGGCGCTCGACCTGCTGCGACAGCAGTCGTTCGATCTGCTGCTGCTCGACGTCCTCATGCCCGAGCTCGACGGCTTCGAGGTCCTGGCGAAGCTGCAGAGCGACCCGCATCTCCGCGACATCCCCGTGGTCGTGACCTCCTCGCTCGACGAGATCGACAGCGTGGTGCGCTGTCTCGAGATGGGCGCCGAGGACTTCCTGACGAAGCCGGTCAACCCCGTGCTGCTCAACGCGCGGATCAACGCGAGCCTCGAGAAGAAGCGCCTCCGCGACCAGCAGCGCGAGCTGATCAGCAAGTTCGCGACGAAGGAGGTGGCGGAGGATCTGCTCACCTCGGGCTTCTCCCTCGGCGGCAAGCACGTCGATGCGTCGGCGATGTTCTGCGACATCCGCTCGTTCACGACGATCGCGGAGGCGCGAGAGCCGGCCGAGACGATCGAGTTGCTCAACGACTACTACCTCCTGATGATGGACGCGATCACCGGCGAAGGTGGGATCGTCAACCAGATCGTCGGCGACGGCCTGATGGCGATCTTCGGAGCTCCCGTCCCGCGCGAGGACCACCGGCAGCCGGCCGTCCTCGCGGCTCGCCAGATGGTCGAGCTCATCCGGCTGTTCAACGAGGAGCAGGCGGCGCAGAACAAGGTGCAGATCGAGATCGGCGTCGGGATCGCCTCGGGTCGCGTCGTCGCCGGCTACACGGGAACGCACAACCGGGCGACCTATACGTGCGTCGGCGACACGGTCAACGTCGCAGCACGGCTCGAGGCGCACACGAAGCAGCTGGGGCAGCCGATCCTGATCGACGAGAACACGCGGAACGGCATCGACGACGGGATCGCAGTCGAGGCTCAGGGCGAGCTGCTGATGAAGGGAAAGACCCAGCCGACGAAGCTGTTCGCCGTCCTCGTCGACGCGCCGGTCGCGAAGACGGCGTAGGTAGGCGCAACCCGCGGTGCGGGTGCGCGTCTAACTTCGAGGGATGCGGCGGGTGGTCGTAACCGGGCTCGGCGCCGTGACGCCGATTGGCGCAGACGCGCCGGCGACGTGGCGCGCCGCCGTCGCGGGCGAGAGCGGCATCGACTTCATCCGCTCCTTCGACGCGAGCGAGTTCACGGTCCGGATCGCCGCCGAGGTGAAGGACTTCGACCCGACGCAGGTCGCCCCGCCGAAGGATGCGCGCAGGCTCGATCGGAACGTCCTGCTCGCGCTCGGCGCCGGGAGGGAGGCGGTGGCCGACGCGCGGCTCGACGGCGCCTACCCGCCGGACCGGGTCGGCGTCCTCTTCGGCACCGCTATCGGCGGCTTCCTCGGGATCATGGAGCAGGCCGAGGTGCTGCGCGAGCGAGGGCCCGACCGCGTCGCGCCGACCTTTCTCCCGAATGTGCTCGTCGACACTGCGAGCGGCCAGCTCGCGATCTCCCTGGGCTTCCGCGGTCCGAACTATGCGCCCGTCTCGGCCTGCGCGACCGGCTCGACGGCCGTCGGCGAGGCGGCCGAGCTGATCAAGCGCGGCGACGCCGACGCCGTGCTGGCCGGCGGCGGCGAGGCCTGCCTCCATCCCCTGATCCTCGCCGGCTTCTCTGCGATGCGCGGCCTCGTCGCCGAGGATGAGCACCCGCCGCGTGCGTCCCGCCCGTTCGACGCGACGCGCGCCGGCTTCGTGATGGGGGAGGGCGCCTGCGTGCTGGTGCTCGAGGAGCTCGAGGCGGCCCAGCGCCGCGGCGCCACCGTGTACGCCGAGATCCTCGGCTATGGGATGTCGAACGACGCCCACCATCTCGCGCAGCCGGACCCCGAGTCGCGGGGGGTCGCGGAGATGATGCGGCACGCGCTCGACCGGGCGGGGCTCGAGCCCGAGCGGGTCGGCTACATCAACGCCCACGGCACCTCGACGCCGCTCGGCGACGCGGCCGAGACGGCGGCGATCAAGGACGTGTTCGGCGAGCACGCGTACCGGCTTGCCGTCTCCTCGACGAAGTCTGTCACCGGCCACTGTTTCGGAGCGGCCGGCGCGATCGAGGCGATGATGTGCGTCCTCGCGGTCCGTGACGGAGTCCTGCCGCCCACCATGAACTACGTCCATCCCGATCCCGCGTGCGATCTCGACTACGTTCCGAACGAGGCTCGGCCGACGCAGGTCGAGGTCGCGCTCTCGAACGCGATGGGTCTCGGCGGCCACAACGGCTGCGTGTTGGTCGGGCGCGTGTCGTGAGCTGGGCGGGCCCGCCCGCTCCATACCGGATCGAGACGGAGCGGCTCGTCATCCGCTGCTACGAGCCTCGAGATGCGCCTCTGACCAAGGACGCGATCGACTCGAGCCTCGAGCATCTCCAGCCCTGGATGCCGTGGGCCGAGCACGAGCCGCAGACGCTCGAGGAGAAGACCGACCTGCTGAAGTCGTTCCGCTCACAGTTCGACGTGGGCGAGAACTTCGTCTACGCGATCTTCTCCGGGGACGAGACCGAGCAGCTCGGCGGGACGGGGCTCCATCCCCGGATCGAGCCCGGCGGCCTCGAGATCGGCTACTTCATCCGCGCGAGCGCGACGCGCCAGGGCTTCGTCACCGAGTCGACCGCAGCGCTCACGCGCGTCGGCTTCGAGATCTGCGAGGCGGACCGGATCGAGATCCGGATCGAGCCGGGCAACGAAGCCAGCTTCGGGGTTCCGCGCAAGCTCGGCTTCGTCGAGGAGGCGACGCTGAGGCGGCGGCTGCCGGGCAAGGCGGGGGGACCGCTGCGCGACGTGACCATCTTCACCATGTTCCGCGAAGACGTCGATCCTGCCCTCGCGCCGGGGATTCGCGCCTTCGACGCCCGCGGCGAACGCGTCCTCTAGAGACACGTCCGGTGTCTGACACCGGACGTGTCTGTTCCGGCCGTGTCGCAAGGAGACGGTACTCGGCTCCACGCCTGCGATTGCTCGCGGCGAACGTCTCCTCCGGAGCCATGCCCGGTGTCTGACACCGGACGTGCCCGTTTCAGCCACGGAGAACGGCGACCGTGAGCTCGTCGAGCGAGTCGACGACCACGTCGGCGAGGGCGAGTGCCTCCTCGTCGGGCGGATAGCTCGCGTTCGGGATCGCGACGACGCGCATTCCGGCTGAGGATGCCGAGCGGATGCCGGCGTGCGAGTCCTCGACCGCGGTGCACCGCTCGGGCGCGACGCCGAGCCGCCGGACCGCCTCGAGGTACACGTCGGACGCGGGCTTGCCACGCGCGACCTCTTCGGAAGAGACGGTGGCCTGGAAGCAGTCCGCGAGGCCGGCGAGCTCGAGCACCGCCTCGAAGATCTCGCGGTTCGAGGAGGACGCGAGTGCGAGGGGAAACGCCGCAGCAGCCCGCCGCACGGCCTCCTCCGCCCCGCGCAACAGCGGCAGCTCGCGCCGGTACGCCTCGAGCATCAACTCGACGACGTGGCGGTTGATGTCCACCGGGTCCTCCCAGACTCCCGCGTCCTCGTGGAGGTACCGAGACCACTCCGGCGAGCTCATTCCCATCATGGCGCGCTGCACCTCGTCGTCGTAGCGGCCCCCGTGCTCGACCACGTACCGCTCGCGCACCGCGTCCCACACCTCCTCCGACTGGAGCAGCACACCGTCGAGGTCGAAGACAACCGCCTCGATCACACGCTGTGGTAGGTGCTCTCGCGGTAGACCAGCGCGTGGTGCGACGGGCCGTGCTGGATCGAGAGGACGTCGGCGATGAAGAACGTGTGGTCGCCGGCGTCCGCCTCGGCCTGCGTCGCGGCCTCGATCCAGCCGAGCGCTCCCTCGATCAGCGGCGCGACCTGCCCCTCGCGGGTGGGGACGTCCTGCCAATGCACGATCGGCGGATAGCCGGCGGCGAAGCGTTGGGCAAGCTCCTCCTGCTCGGCGCCGAGGAGACTGACGGCAAAGCGCCCGGCGCTGCGGAGGAGCTCGTAGCAGGAGGCGTCCTTGCCAATCGAGACGCCGACCAGCGGCGGCTCGAGCGAGAGCGAGACGAGGGAGGAGACGGTGACGCCCATCCGGTCGCCGTCGACGTCGACGCTGAGGATCGAGACGCCGTGCGGCCAGAGGCGCATCAGCCCGCGGAGATCGTCTCCCGTCGTCATGGTTGCTAACGCTACAGAGCAGGACGCGCGCGGAAGCGGCGGGGGTGAGATTCGAACTCACGGAGCCGTGAGGCTCAACGGTTTTCAAGACCGCCCCGTTCGACCGCTCCGGCACCCCGCCGCGGGGAACAGTCTGGCAGGAGCGAAAGGAGGGGGTACGTGGGGGGAACCATGGGTTCCCTCACGGTGAAGACCGCCCCGTTCGACCGCTCCGGCACCCCGCCGCGGGATTAGTGTCGCAGCCGTGGCCACGCTGAAGGACCTCGACAAGCTGGCGCTCGCCATGCCTGAGGCGACCAAGGAGGTCGAGGACGGCCGCCCGGTCTACAAGGTGCACGGGAAGATGTTCTGCTTCCACCGCGGCAGGCGACCCGACGCCGTCGATCCGGAGACCGGCGAGCGGTTGGACGACGTTCTCGCCTTCCGCGTCGCCGATCTCGGCGTGAAGGAGCTGCTCCTCTCCGACGCGCGGGGGATCTACTTCACTACACCGCACTGGGACGGCTACTCGGCCGTCCTCATGCGCATCCCCGAGCTCGACCGTCTCGACCGTGACGAGCTGCGCGACCTCGTCGAGGAGGCGTGGCTGACCCGCGCGCAGAAGCGAGTCGCGAAGGCTAGGCTCGCCGAGCGCGGCGAGCCCGAGGAGGACTAACCGGCGACGCGGTCGCCGCCGAGCGTGCGCGGCGCGCCGAACTCCCAGAGCGGTTCCGGGATCGAGATCGAGCCGCCGTCGTCCTGGAAGTTCTCCAGCAGCGCGATCATCGTGCGTGCCGTCACCGCGGTGCCGTTGAGCGTCGCGACGGGCTCGAGCTTGCCGTCGCGCCGGGTGCGGATCCCCAGGCGCCGCGCCTGGTAGTCGGTCGTGTTCGAGGTGGACGTGAGCTCCCGGTACCGCTCCTGGCCCGGGAACCAGCCCTCGATGTCGTACTTCTTCGCCGCCGACGCGCCGAGGTCGCCGGCAGCGACGTTGACGACCCGGTACGGGAGGCCGAGCTCCTGGATCAGCGACTCCTCGATCTCGAGCAGGTGCTCGTGCTCGTCGCGGGCGCTCTCGGCGAACGTGTAGACGAACATCTCCACCTTGTCGAACTGGTGGACTCGGAACATGCCGCGGGTGTCCTTGCCTGCGGCGCCCGCCTCGCGCCGGAAGTTCGTCGAGTAGGCGGCGTAGCGCAGCGGCAGACCGTCGGCGTCGAGGATCTCGTCGCCGTGGTACGCGGCGAGCCCGACCTCGGAGGTGCCGGTGAGATAGAGCTCGTCGCGCTCGACCCGGTAGATGTTGACCTCGTCGGTGGGCAGGAAGCCGGTGCCGTACATCGCCTCCTCGCGCACGAGCACCGGCGGCAGCATCGGCACGAAGCCCTTCTCCACGAGCCGTGTGAGCGCCCAGCGGTAGAGGGAGAGCTCGAGCAGGGCGAGGTCGCCCACGCGATAGACGAAGCGGCTGCCGGAGACCTTCGCTCCCCGCTCGGGATCGATCCAGCCGAGCGCCTGCGCGAGCTCCAGGTGGTCGCGGGCCGGGAAGTCGAAGCTCGGCGGGTCGCCCCAGCGGCGGATCTCCACCGCGTCCTCGTCGGTCAGGCCGTTGGGCGCCGACACGTCCGGCGGGTTGGGGACGCGATCGAGGATCTCCTGGCGGCGCGCCTCGGCCTCGCCGAGCTGCACCTCCAGACCCTGCAGCTCGCCCTTGAGCCGCTCGAGCTCGGCGAGCTGCTCGGGCGTCGGCTTGCCCTTGAGCTTGCGCGCCGCCCGCAGCTCCTCGACCCGCGGCTGCACGTCGAGGACTGCGCGGTCGGCTGCGAGCAGCTCGTCGAAGAGCTCGCCGGCGCCCTTGCGCGCAAGCGCCGCACGCATCTCCTCGGGTGCGGCCCGGGCTGCCCTGAGGTCGATCACGCCGCTGAGTCTAAGTAGGCGTCCAACAGGTCGGCCACGCCTTCCTCCTGCACCGGGGGAACGACGAGGTCGGCGCGGGCGAGCACGTCGGGATGCGCGTTCGCCACCGCGACGCCGAAGCCGGCCCAGTCGAGCAGCTCCCGGTCGTTCTCGCCGTCGCCGCACGCGACCGTCTCCTCGGGCCCGAAGCCGAGGCGGTCGGCGACGAACGCGAGCCCGCTCCCCTTGCTCACGTCCGGATGCGCGAACTCGAGGAAGTAGGGGAGCGACTTCGAGATGAAGAGGCGTCCGGCGAAGCGGGGCTTGAGCTGAGCCTCGAGCTCGTCGAGCGCACCCGGATCGCCGACCGCGACGAGCTTCGTCGGATCGTGGTCGAGCCACGCGCGGAGATCGCCGACCGCGTGGATCTCGAGGTGCTGGAAGTCGGCGTACCGCCGTGCCTCCGGCGTCACCTCGGCGACGTAGAGCTGGTCGTCGACGTAGCAGTTGAGATGGAAGCCGGCGGCGAGCACGGCGTCCATCGCCTCACGCGCCTCCGTCAGCGGGATCGGAAGGTGAAGGAGGAACTCACCGGTCGCCGGATCGGCGACGACTGCTCCCTGGTAGCAGACGACGAGATCGTCGAGCTGCGCCTGCTCGAGGTACGGCCGCACCGCCCGGAACATCCGCCCCGTGACGGCGACGACGTGCGTGCCGGTCGCTCTCGTCTGCGCCAGCGCGTCCCGCGTCCGTGGCCGCAGCACACCGTCCTCGGCGATGAGCGTCCGGTCGAGGTCGAGCGCGAAGGCGGCTACGCGCCGCGGGAAGTCCTCCGGCAGCTCTACGGCTACGGAGCCTTGCCGCCGGTCGAGTCGACGACGTAGGCGGACACGTCCGCGATCTGCTGCGGGGTGAGGCTGTCCTTGAAAGCCGGCATTGCTCCCCCGCCGTTCGTGACCTGCGCGGTGACGTCGCGGTAGCTGGGCTTGAGCTGGTCGAGATTCGGCCCGACCGTGCCGGTCGAGTGTGCCGCTGCGAGCGTGTGACAACCTCCGCAGCTGTTGCTCGCGTAGATGGCGCTTCCCTTCTTCGGGTCGCCCTTGAGATGGAACGCGGGGACGATCGGGAACGCGGGGGCGGTCACGAGCGTGCCGACTACGGTGTTCGGCGTCGGCGAGGCGACACCCTGCGAGCCGCAGCCGGCGACCGCGACGGCTCCGAGCACTGCGGCGGCTGCGATGAGTGCGCGGCGAAGCACCGCGCAGGACTCTAATGAAGCGCTAAGACCACCGGCGCGGCAACCGGTCGAGTCCCTCCTGCTGAGTACCATTCGGGATATGCAACGCAGATCGTTCGGTCGTGATCGGGGGCTCTCGCTACGGATGCTCTTCACCGGTGGGCTGCTCGGCCTGCTGTACGTCCTCTTCGCGGTCGCCCTCTTCTACTTCCTCAACATCGGTCTCGCGCCGATGCTGCTGATCGTCGTCGGCCTGGCCTTCTTCCAGTACTACACGTCCGACAAGATCGCGCTTGCCGCCTCCGGCGCGAAGGTCGTCACGGCCGAGGAGGCGCCCGACCTGCACGCGATGGTCGAGCGGCTCTGCGCGATGGCGAACCTGCCGAAGCCGCGCATCGCGGTCGTCGACAGCGACGTCCCGAACGCGTTCGCCACGGGCCGAAACCCGAAGCACGCGGCGGTCGCGGTGACGACCGGCCTGTGGCATCGGCTCGAGCCGCAGGAGATCGAGGCTGTCCTCGCGCACGAGCTTTCCCATGTCGCGAACCGTGACGTGCTCGTGATGACGGTGGCGAGCTTCTTCGCGATGCTCGCAGCCCTGCTGACCCGCTTCGGGCTCTACGCCGGCATGTTCGGCGGCTTCGGCGGCGGCCGAAGCAGCAACAACAACAACCAGGTCCCGGTCTGGCTGATCGTCACGGCCGTGGCGATCGTCACCTACGCGATCAGCTTCGTCCTGATCCGGACGATCTCCCGCTACCGCGAGTACGCGGCCGACCGCGGCTCCGCGATCATCACCGGCGCGCCGGAGAACCTGATGAGCGCGCTCCAGAAGATCTCGAGCGGCATCACGCAGATCCCGCAGCAGGATCTGCGCGAGGTGCAGGGCATGAACGCGTTCTTCATCATCCCGACCAACTGGAAGACGAACATGAGCGAGTGGATGATGGATCACCCGCCGCTCGAGAAGCGCCTCGCCGCCCTCTCCGAGATCGCCCGCGAGATGGGCAAGCCCGTCAGCTCCTAACTCCTAGATCGGGGCGTCGAAGAGCGCGAGCCACTTGCTGAGGTCGGGCTCGATCGGGAGCTCGGGCTCCAGCTTTGCCTTCAGCTCGAGCTCCTGCGCGTTGTCGCGCTCCTGCTTCTCGCCGGTCGGGACGAAGGGCCACCAGGTTCCCGTCTTGAAGCCGTAGATCCAGTAGACGGGATGGCCCGAGCCGAACGAGGAGCCGTCGAACCGGAAGGCCGCCGCCAGGAGTTGGCCGCCGAAGCCGTGATCCTCGAGCTCTGACGCGAGCGTGTGGACGCCGGCGACCTGGTCTTCGAGCTGATCGTCGTGGACGATCACCCACTCGAAGCCGAACGAGTCGGTCTTGCGGTCGATCGTGGAGTTGGAGTCGCGGGCGACACTGCGCAGCAGCTCCTCCGCGTCGCTCTGGGTCGAGGTGAACTCTCCCGCCGAAAGCGGCTTGAAGACGAGCGCGGCATCACCGGCCGTCCGGAGCGAGCACTCGGTCTGGAGCGTCACCGCGGCGGTCGAGAGCGCGAACAGCTTCTCGGCCGCCGGCTCCTGCAGCTTCTTGCGGCCGAAGAGGATGTCGCCGAAGCGCGTCAGGACTCGGTGGTTTCCTCGGCAGGCTGCGCCGCCGGCGCCGGATCGGCCGCTGCGGCCGGCGCGGGCTCGGCGTCGCCGGCCGCGATCTCCTTCTGAGAGTCGCCGGGACCGACCTCGGCCTTGAGCTTCGCGAGCTCGTCGTCGACCTGCGAGGCCGACGAGATCTGCGAGAGCTCTCGGTCGAGCTGCGTCTGGTCGCCCGCGGTGAAGTCCTCGAGCGCGCCGCTCGACGTGAGCTCGTCGATCGCCGAGGCGCGCGCCTGCATCTCCTCGGTCTTGTCCTTGGCGCGCTGGATGGCGAGGCCGGTGTCGTTCATGTGCTCGCCGATCCCCGTCGCAGCCTCCCCGACCTTGACCTGGGCCTCGGCGGCCGAGTACTGCGCCTTGAGGACCTCCTTCTGCGACCGGAAGGACTCGATGCGGGTCTCGAGCTGCTGCTGGGCGGCGACGAGCTTTTCCTGCTGGTCCTCGAGCTGCTTGACCTGCCCGTCCATGTCCTGCAGCTGCCCCTGCGCGATCGCCTTGCGCTCGAGCGCCTGCCGGGCGAGGTCCTCGCGGTTCGCCCCGACCGCCTGTCGCGCCTGGGTCTCGAGCTTGACGACGTTCTGCTCGAGCTTCTGCTGCTGCAGCTCGAGCCGCTTCTTGGAGGTGACGACATCGGCCACGCCGCGCTTGACGTTCTGCAGCTGCTGAAGCATCTGCTCGTACGAGTAGTCGAGCGTCTCTGTCGGGTTCTCGGCCCGGTTCAGGAGCTTCGAATACTTCGCCTTGACGATCGTCGCGGTGCGGGACATGAGGCCTGCCATCGATCCTCCTCTGGGGAATGCGGTTAGCCTAGCGCCATGCTCGTGGAGAAGAGCATGCATCCCGACTGGCTCAGCAACGCCTTTCTCGTCGCGGCGGAGGGTGGGCCGGCGGTCTTCGTCGACTCCGGCGCCGACGTCGCTCCGCTCGTCGAGGCGGTCGAGCGCTGGGGCGCGACGCCGGTCGCGATCCTGCGGACGCACGCGCACCACGACCACGTCGAGAACGAGGACGAGCTCGTGCGGCGCTACTCGATCCCCGTGCTCGCCGAGGTCGGCGAGTGGAAATGGGACGGCCTCCAGGTGCAGGCGCTGGCGACGCCCGGGCACTCGGACGACGGCCTCTCGTTCGTCTTCGACGACGGCGTGGTGGCGACCGGTGACACGCTCTTCCGCGACGCCGTCGGCGGCGGGGACGTGACGGCCGTGCGGCGCTCCGTGATGGACGTTCTCCTCGAGTTGCCGGATGCGACGCGTGTCCTCCCGGGTCATACGGACGAGACGACGATCGGGCGCGAGCGCCGGTCGAATCCGTTCGTCCGCGTCTGGAGCGGCGACGAGCCTGAAGGAAGCGAACGAGTGCGCGTAGCGGGCCGGGACGCGACGCTCCTCGTCTGGTCGCCGGACTACGACGGCAACGGCAAGGCGTGGGTGCGCTTCGACGGCGGGGACGAGGCCATCGTCGGCGGCTCGCGCGTCGAACGCAGCTAGATACCTCTCCCAAACGGACACGTCAGGTGTCTGACACCTAGACGTGTCCGAAGGGGACACTGGCTCCGCCGAGCGCGGCTCGGAATCGCCCTCTGCTTGGTCGAACACGGTTGAGCCCTGTCCGCAACGGACATGTCAGGTGTCTGACACCTAGGCGTGTCCGAAACGGACAGTAGGTTGCGCGGCGTGCGTCTCATCGTCGCCCGCTGCGAGGTCATGTACTCGGGTCGCGTCTCGGCCGTGCTGCCCGAGGCCGTGCGGCTGCTCATCCTCAAGGGCGACGGCTCGGTGCTCGTGCACGACGACGCCGGCGGCTACAAGCCGCTCAACTGGATGACGGCGCCGACCTTCCTCGCGGACGAGGGCGACCGGCTCGTCGTGACGAAGCCGAAGAGCGACGACGCGCTCGAGATCCGCCTGCTCGAGGTGCTGAGCGACGTCGAGCACGACATGGGCGAGTCGGCCGCCCTGCAGAAGGACGGCGTCGAGCGCGACCTGCAGGAGGCGCTCGCGGCCGCGCCCGACGCGCTCGGCGAGCCGTTGAGCCTCGTGCGGCGCGAGTGGCAGACCGAGATCGGCCCCGTCGATCTGATGTGCCGCGACGACGCCGGGGAGTGGGTCGCAGTCGAGGTGAAGCGGGTCGGGACGATCGAGGCGGTCGAGCAGCTCACGCGCTACCTCGACTTCATCCGCCGCGATCCCGCGAAGGCCGAGTGCCGCGGGATCCTCGTGGCCGAGCGGCTGAAGCCTCAGGCGGTCGCGCTCGCGGAATCGCGCGAGATCCGCTGCGTCGCGGTCGACCTGGCCGTGCTGCGCGGCGAGCGCGAGCCCGACCTGACGCTCTTCGCCGCCTAGCGGACCACCTCGACGGCGGCGGCGACACCTGCCCGAACACCGGCCGGATGGGCATACGCGGCCGAGCCGAGGAGGAGCATGACGCCGTCGCGCGTTCCCGCCCGCTCGAGCTGCTCGGCGGCGTTCTCCGCCCCGACACCACCGCCGATCACCGCCGTCGCCGGCCGCGCAGCCGCGATCTGCTCCCGCACCTCGTCGCCGGTGTCGAACGTGCGCGGCGAGAACGACCCGACCTGGACGTAGTCGGCGCCGAGCAGCCGCGTCAGCTCAGCGAGAACGCGAGCCGAGACCGACACGGAGCCGCCCCGCCGGAGGAACGCCGAGCCGACGCGATGGACGAAGATCGGCAGCTCGTACTCGCGCAGCCGCGAGATCGAGCCGAGCCCGGCGAGGAACGCGTTGACCATCAGCGCGCGCGCTCCGGCCTCGACGATCGCGTCCACGTCGGCGCCGGTGACGTTCGCCGCATAGAGGACGTGCTCCGGGATTGCCGCGTTGATCGCGTGCACGCGTTCCGGAGACGACCGCTGCAACTCGTCGTCCTTGACGAGCACCGCACCGCCCGCGGCGAGCTCCGCGGCGACCGCCGCTCCCTCCCCGGGACTCAGCCCGAGCGCCGGCTTGACGATGGCGCCGACCGAGACGCCGGGTGACGCCGAAAACGCAGGGCCCGGCAGTCCCTCCGGCCACTCCACCTCGACGAGCCGGCACGACTCGACGTCGCCGCGATCGGCCCACTCACCCGCGACGCACGCCGCGAGGAGCTGCTCGGCGCTCGTCTCCGCGTCGAGCGCGGGGAAGTCGATCGTCACTCGCTCTCCCTCGACGTCCAGCACCCGCGCCCGCGCGCTCTGCGGCCCGGCGGGCAGGCTCACCGACTGGAGGATGGCCAGCGTCTCGCCCCAGGCCGGCGGCCGGATTTCGTAGACCGCACGCATCCTCGTATCGTAGGACCCTCGTCGCAGGCGAAGGAGGGTTCAGATGGCAGTGAAGCTGCACCGGTGCAGCGGGATGTGGGCGAAGTTCGAGGGTCATCCGTGCTGGCGCGTCCAGAAGGCGCTGAACGACTCGGGCGTCGAATACGAGCTCGTCAAAGAAGGCTCGTCGTTCAAGGGCTCGAGCCGTCCGCAGACGATCGAGAAGACCGGGCAGAAGAAGTTTCCGTGGATCGAGTTCGAGGACGGGAGCTTCTACCGTGCAGAATCGAAGGAGATGGCCGAGACGATCAGGGCCGGAAAGCTGGACGAGAAGCGCGCAACGGCCTAGCTACAGGTGCAAGCTAGACTGGGCCGCCGCGGGGCTATAGCTCAGTTGGGAGAGCGCCTGGATCGCACCCAGGAGGTCGCCGGTTCGAGCCCGGCTAGCTCCATCCTCAAGACGCTCGTCTTCGCCGGGGCGCGATCGCATCGTCGAGCAGCCGCAGCATCGCGTCGATCTCGAAGGGGTCACCGCCAGCGACGCGCAGTGCGAGGCCGTTGAGAAGCGAGGTCGTGAACCGCCCGAGCTCGACCGACGAGATGTCGGCGCGGAGATTCCCCTCGGCCTGCTGCTGCTCGAACCACTCGCGCACTCGCGGGGTGACGTCGGCCGACTTCGCCTCGAAGCGCCGCACGAAGTCCTCGTCGTGCCGCAGCCGGCCCTCGGTCTCGATGAGGACGGCCAGCCACTCCGGGCTCTCCGCCGTCAGGGCGCGGAAGGCCTCGTGCAGGCCCGACTCGAAGATGAGGTCGGTGAAGCGAGTGCTCATCTCGATCGCGAGCTCCACGAACAGGTCGGCCTTGTTCTCGAAGTAGTGGAAGATCGCGCCGCGCGAGAGGCCGGTCGCTTCCTCGAGCCGCGCCACCGTCGCGCCCTCGTAGCCGTGCTCGGCGAATGCGCGCCGCGCGCCGTCGAGAATCTCTGCCCGGCGGGCCTCGAGATGTTCCTGCGTCACCTTCGGCACGGGGCAGAATCCTAGCCATTTGACAAAACCGTACGTACGTTTTATTTTATGGCCGTGTTGAAGAACCGCTCGCTCATCGGATTGGTGACGGCCGAGCTCGTCTCGTTGACCGGCTCGGCGATGACGTTCGTCGCGCTCCCGTGGTTCGTTCTCGCGACCACGGGCTCGACCGCGAAGACGGGCTGGGTCCTCGCCGCGGAGCTGCTGCCGATCGCCATCTTCGGCATCCCCGCGGGCACGGTGATCGCGAAGCTCGGGGCCAAGAAGACGATGCTCATCTCCGACGCGGCGCGCGGCCCGCTGCTGCTCGTCATCCCGATCCTCCACAGCACGGGCCACCTCTCGTTCGCCGCACTGCTCGCCACGACGTTCGCCATCGGGATCTTTGCCGCGCCGTACTTCGCCTCGTCGCGGCTCATCGTCCCTGAGGTCGCGGGGGAGGACGAGCAGGCGGTCGCGAGTGTCAATGCTGTTCTCTCGGGCGCGAACCAGCTGACGCAGCTCGCCGGGCCCGTGGTCGCCGGGCTGCTGATCGCCGCCACGACCCCGGCGACGGTGCTCGTCGTCGACGGCTGCACATACATCTTTTCCTTCCTCGTGATCGCGATCGTCGTCCGCGCCGGCAGGCGCGTCGAGGCAGCGGCGCAGCAGAAGGGGGTGCTCGCGGGCGTGAAGTTCCTGCTCGGCGACTCCCTGCTCGGCCCGGTCGTGATCGCCGCCTGCGCGATCAACTTCGTCGCGCAGGGGATCGTCCTCGGCGTCCAGGGCGTCGCGTTCTTCCGCTACGACGCGAATGCGCACGTGCTCGGCTTCCTCTTCGCCGGCTTCGGCGTCGGCGCTTTCGCCGGCGCGGTCGTCGCTCAGCAGTTGACGCAGAAAGTGCCGCTGCTCAAGCTCGCGGCGCTCGCGATCGTCGCCATGCCGCTGCCGCTCTTCCTGCTCTCGCCGGCGACGCCATGGCCCGTCGCGGCGGTCATCATCGGCGCGTTCGCGTTCTTCGTGCCGCTCGTCAACGCGCCGATCATCGGCCTACTCACCGTACGCACGCCGGCGGAGCTTCGGCCGAAGGTGATGACGGCCTTCATGACTGTCGCCACGATGGCAGGCCCCTTCGGCTTCATCGCGGCCGGATACGCGTTGCGGCACGCCGCCCTTGGCTCGTTCTTCGTCGGGCTGCCGGCGCTGCTCACGCTCGGCGGCCTCGCCTGCGCGACCGTGCTTCTGCGGCATCGCGACGATGCGGCAAGCGACGTCGCGGTGGCGGGCGTCCCCGGAGGCTAGTCCCAGCTGGACACCGCGACGGTCGCGGCGAGCGTGAGCGGGACGAGAACGACGCCGAGCCGCGTGGAGGTTGCGATCGAGGGTCGCGCCCCCACGGCGCGTGCAGCCTGCAGCCAGAGCAACGCCGAGAGCGAGCCCGTGACGGCCAGGTTGGGGCCGAGGTCTAGGCCGAGCAGAAGGGCGTCCGGGTGGGGGAGTGGCGCGAGGGCGTCGGTCTCTCGCGGCGGGATGTCCGCGAGCAGCCCGGCCAGCCGCTCGCGCAACAACGCCTGCGCCGACCGGAGTACCCACCTGCCATGGTCGGTCAGGACGAGCGGTTGCCGTCGGCGATCGAATCCTCGAACGGCTCGAAGCCTCGCTGAGCGGCACGCCGCGCCCGAAGCCGAAGCCGCGCAAGCATCGCTAGGCGGAGCGGGGCCCGACGGTTGCCGGGCCCCGCTCCGCCTCGTCTTCACCTCTGTCGCTGGTCGGGCCGCTCCATCTGGAACTCGAACCGGGCGATGATCCCGGGATCGTCCCCGGGCGGCAGTTCGGGAACTCGCGTGGCGACCCAGGCGTAGCCGTCCTCGGGATAGGCGACGACGTCGGGGAAGCTGCCCGCGCTCATGGCGAGGATCCGGGCAGGCTCGCTGTGCGGGTTGCTGAAGTCGTGCACGCCGGCCCGCCCCTCGGGACAGAACACGAAGTCGCCCGTTGCGAGCTCTTCCTCGCCCTCCAGGTTGCGAAGGACGGGTCGGCCGTCGAGGACGAAGAACATCTCCTCGGCGCCGTAGTGCATGTGGATCCTGTCTCCCGGATACCCGGGGGCGAGCTCGTAGAGCGTGGCGCCGAGCTTCGCGTCGTCCGGCCGCCAGAAGATGCGGTACCGCAGGCCGGTGACGTTCTCGCCGTCCCAGGGGACGTCGGCGAACAGGTTCTGGCGATGCATCAGATCTACCTCCGTTGCGCTAGCGGTTGCGGCAAGGCGACCCGCCGCCGTCGGCGGGCGGACCCTCGCCCGAAGCCAAGTACCGCTAGTACGCCGCCGGATTCACGCCGCGATCCTAGCCCGCCGGAGCGTGGCGTCGCTGGGCGAGGGCCGGTGCAAGGCTGGCCGCCGCGACGATGACGAAGGAGTAGAACGCGAGCCAGAAATAGATCGCGAGCACGACGCCGAGTCCTCCGTAGTCGCGTGCGTAGAGGTTGACCCAGGGCTCCATCACGAGCCCGGAGACGAACGTGAGCACGACCAGCCCGACGGCGGTCAGGACGGCGCCGGGCAGCAGGTCGCGCTGGCTGACCTGCCTGTGCAGCAGGAGCGAAGGCGCCCAGGCGAAGAAGAGCACGAGCAGGGCCACCCAGCCGAGCGCGAGCACCCTGCCTACCCAGGGCGTGCTCCCCCTGAGCTCGTTGAGCTGGAACAGGAGCAGGACGATCAGTCCGTAGAGCGCCAGCAGGACGGCCGCGTACACGCCGTGGTCGGTCGCCCGGGTCGGCACCGAGACCTTCCAGGCCCGCATGTGGACGAGCTGCAGGACGCGGCCGAAGCCCAGGCCGAAGAACAATGCTCCCGCGATCGCGAACAGCGCCGAACCGAGCTCGTGCACCCGCGAGTCGGCGAGGACGCTGCGCAGGAGGCTCGCCGTCTCCGCGTTGAGCCCGTAGTGGTGGACGAGGCGGTTCGCGAGCGCCGCGGGGTGGGCGTCGAAGTACTCCTCGATCACGAGCAGCGCCGGGAGCACGGCGACGAGCATGTAGAGGGACAGCAACGCCGACTGGAGCGGCCCTTCGACCGCCCGGTAGCGCCGCCAGGCCTCGATGGCGACTCCCTTCCGGGAGGTCGGATCCTGCATGGCGATCCACCTCTGAGCGCGGTCGGAGACGGCGGTGACGCGCTCGCGCACGTGGGCCATCGTGTCAGCATCTCCGGGTCACGGAGCCGCCACGTCACCCCGCCCGGGTGAAACAACGGGCCGCCGGCTCCATCTACCATGCGACACCTGCACCGCCCGCGAAGAGGAGGAGCGCGTTGACGATCACCGATCGGCCGGGAGACAGCCTCGCCGCCCACGGACTCCGCGTCGCGGGTCGCGTGCTTCGGAACCCGTCGACGTCGCAGCTCTACACGGCTGCGCTCGATCGCGGCGAGGCAGTCCTCGCCGAGGACGGGCCGCTGGTCGTCGACACCGGACGCTTCACCGGCCGTTCGCCGAAGGACAAGTTCATCGTGCGCGAGCCCGGTTCCGAGGATCGGATCTGGTGGAGCGACACGAACGGCGCGATCTCGGAGGAGCACTTCGACGGGCTGCGCGCCAAGGTGGTCGCGCGCCTCGAGAAGAGCGACGTCTACGTCATCGACGCATTCTGCGGAGCCGACCCGAACCACAGGCTCGCGGTGCGCGTCCTGACCACGCACCCGTATCACGCGCTCTTCGCGAAGACGATGTTCATCGAGCCTGCGGCTGCGGAGCTCGCCGGCTTCGAGCCGGACGTGCTCGTCCTGCACGAGCCCCAGGTCGAGGCCGACCCGGCGCAGGACGGCACCCGCACAGAGGTCTTCATCTGCCTCCATCCGTCGCGCAGGGAGATCCTGATCGGCGGAACCTTCTACGGCGGCGAGATCAAGAAGTCGGTCTTCACGATGATGAACGACCGCCTGCCGCTGGAGGGCGTCCTGCCGATGCACTGCTCGGCGAACGTCTCGGAGGACGGCAAGGACGTCGCGGTCTTCTTCGGCCTCTCCGGCACGGGCAAGACGACGCTGTCGGCCGATCCCGAGCGGCTCCTGATCGGAGACGACGAGCACGGCTGGGGAGACGAAGGCGTCTTCAACTTCGAGGGCGGGTGCTATGCCAAGACGATTCGCCTCTCGGCCGACGCCGAGCCCGAGATCTGGCGCGCCGTGCACAGCTTCGGCACCGTGCTGGAGAACGTCGCCGTCGACGAGCGTGGTGTCCTCGATCTCGACGACGATTCGAAGACCGAGAACAATCGCGCCGCCTACAAGCTCGAGCGGATCGCGAACGCGCTGCCGGCGAAGCGCGCCGGGCATCCGCGCTCGGTGATCTTCCTCGCCGCCGACGCGTTCGGGATCCTGCCGCCGATCGCCCGGCTCAGCCGCGAGCAGGCGCTCTTCTTCTTCCTCTCCGGCTACACGTCGAAGCTCGCCGGAACGGAGCTGGGCGTGACCGAGCCGCAGCCCACCTTCTCGACGTGCTTCGGCGCTCCCTTCTGGCCGCAGCGCCCGACCGTGTACGCGAATCTGCTCGGCGAGAAGCTCGACCGGCACGAGGCGACGGTCTGGCTGATCAACACCGGCTGGACGGGCGGTCCGTTCGGCGAGGGCCACCGGATGCCCATCCAGGCCACGCGCGCGCTGCTCGGCGCCGTCCTCTCGGGCGAGCTCGCGGGCGACGAGTTTCGGACCGATCCGGTCTTCGGCTTCGAGGTTCCCGTGAGTGCGCCGGGCGTGGACGACTCACTCCTCGACCCGCGCTCGACGTGGGCCGATCCCGAGGCCTACGACAGGAAGGCCCGCGAGCTGGCGCAGATGTTCGTCGACAACTTCGCGCGGCAGCACGCGGACGCGCCGCCCGAGGTCGCGGCGGCTGCGCCGAAGCCGTAGCCTCAGCGCAGCCTGGCCCGTGCCTGGCCTTCGCGCGCCCGTAGCTTCCACTTGCGTACTTCCTCCTTGCGGAGGCGTGCGTCGTGCCGGATCGCGATCGCCCGCAGCTCGCGCTGGAGCTTGCGCCAGCTGTGCAGGCGCTCGCCCGCCAACTCCCCGGACTCGACGGCCGCGAGTACGGCGCACTCGGGCTCGTGCGTATGCGTGCAGTCGCCGAAGCGGCAATCCGCTGCGAGCTCCTCGACGTCCGCGAACGTCGCGTCGAGGCTGGCCGCCCCGACGTCCCAGAGCTGCAGCTCACGCAGGCCTGGCGTGTCGATCACCATCCCGCCTCCAGGCAGGACGAGCAACTGCCGGTGCGACGTCGTGTGCCGCCCCTCGTCGTCGTCCTCCCGCGTCTCGTGGGTCGTCATCACCTCCTCGCCCAGCCAGCGGTTCACGAGCGTCGACTTGCCGACTCCGGAAGAGCCGATCAGGACGGCAGTCGCGGCGTCCTCGATACGCGCCCGCAGGGCATCGCAGCCCTGGCCGGTCACCCCTGACACGACATGCACGGGGACGCCGAGTGCGACCGCCTCGACCTCCGCCACGAGCGGCCACGGATCGTCGAGCCGGTCGGCCTTCGTCAGCACGATCTCCGGCGACGCGCCGCTCTCCCAGATCGTGACGAGGTAGCGCTCGATGCGGCGCGGCTCGAGGTCCGGGCCGAGCGACGAGACGACGAACGCGACGTCGACGTTCGCGGCCAGCGTCTGCGCGGTGGTCGCCAGGCCGGCGGCGTTGCGCACGAGGGCGCTCCGGCGGGGCACGACGGTCCGAATCAGTCCGTCGCCGAGGCCGACCCAGTCTCCGACCGCCACGTCGAGGCCGTCGTGCATCTGCCGGCCGGGCAGGCGGGAACGGATCGCCCCGTCCGCGGTCCAGACGTCGAACGCGCCGCGATGAACGGCTGCGACGCGACCCGGCACGAGGCCGGGCTCCAGGTTTTCGGCGAGCTCGGGGTTCCAACCAAGCTCGCGTAGATCGAATCCAGGCAACACAAAGCTCCTTCACGTGAGATGGGACGCCGTACGCGTCCCGTGCAAGGAGCGTCCGGCGGTTAGGTCAGGAGGACCGAGGAGGCGGCAAACGCAAGCATCATTTGTTTCGAACCTCCTTTGGCCGGGGACGGAACGCAGGTTACGGCGGCCATGCGCGTTCGTCAACTCACCCCGAACCTGCTGCAGCTCACGCGGCTGCGTTTCGTGAACGCGTATCTCGTCCGGGAGGATGACGGCTTCACCCTCGTCGACACCACGCTCTCGGGTGGCGCCGACGCGCTGCTGGAGGCCGCGGCGGAGGCGGGAGCCCCGATCCGGCGCATCACGCTCACCCACGGGCACGGCGACCACGTCGGCTCGCTCGACGAGCTTCGCCGGCGTCTCGACGGCGGTGTGGAGGTCTCGATGCCGGAGCTCGACGCGCGCATCCACGCGGGTGAGGAGGTCGTGCTGGGCAAGCTCCCGGGCTCGTGGCCGACGGTCGAGACGCAGCCCGACGTGCTGCTCCGGCCCGGCGGCCGCGTCGGCAGCCTCGAGGTGGTCGAGGCTCCCGGCCACACGCCGGGGCACGTCGCCTTCCTCGACTCGCGAGACGGCAGCCTGATCGCAGGCGACGTCTTCACCACCTACGGGCGGCCGGCCGTCACGAGCCACTTCACTCTCCCGTTCCCGCTCGCGGCGATGGCGACGTGGAACAAGGAGCTGAACCTCGAGTCGGCCCGCTCGTTGCGGGCGCTCGACCCTCGCCTGCTCGCGGTCGGTCATGGGCCCGCGGTGCGGGATCCGGAGGCGGCAACCTCGCGCGCGATCGGCCGCGCGCATCGCGCACTCTGCTGAGGGACCGCGCGAAGCGGGGCGATACTGCACTTCGGCTGGCGAAATGCGCGGCAGAGTGGTAGGAATCCTGCGCGATGCGCAGTGATGACGTCCAGCCGCTCCGCATTTCCACCACCGGGTCGGAGCGCGGCCCTGTCGCCCCGGCACGCCGGACGGACGAGCTCGACCGCAGCATCATCGAGGCGCTCCAGGCGAACGGACGGGAGTCGTTCCGCGCCATCGCCGCCCGCGTGGGTGTCTCGGAGGCGACCGTTCGGGCGCGCTACGGACGGCTGACGGCAGAGGGGATCCTCCAGGTCGTCGCGGTCACGAACCCGCTCGGGCTCGGCTACGAGCAGGCGCTCGTCGGCGTCAAGACGTCCGGCTCACCCGAGCGGGCCGCCGACGAGATCGCGCGTTGGCCCGAGGCCGACTACGTCGTCGCGACGGCAGGGCAGTTCGACCTCGTTGTCGAACTGGTCGCTGCCGACCGCCGTCACCTGCTGGACCTGACGAGCCGTCTGCGCGCGCTGCCGGACGTCGTCTCGACCGAGACCTTCGTCTACCTGGAGATGTGGAAGCAGCTCTACGACTGGGGGAGTGGAATGCCGAAGGAGGACACGACGAGATGAGCATCACGCAGGGCGCGACATCCGCCGCAGAGCTCAGACGTCTGGCGGACGAACATCTCTGGCTCCACTTCACGAAGATGGGAGGCGACCAGGAGGCGCCGATCATCGTTCGCGGCGACGGCTGCTACCTCGAGGACGTCCACGGCAAGCGGTACCTCGACGCGCTCGCGGGGCTCTTCTCGGTCAACCTCGGCTACGGCTACGGCGAAGAGATCGGCCAGGCGGCGCTCGAGCAGATGCGCGAGCTGCCCTTCTACACCAACTGGACGTATGCGCACCCGCGCGCGATCGAGCTCGCGGCAGAGGTCGCATCGCTTGCCCCCGGCGATCTCAACCGCGTCTTCTTCGTCTCGGGCGGATCCGAGGCGGTCGAGGCTGCGTGGAAGCTCGCACGCCAGTACTACCAGGCCCGCGACGGAGTCTGGCAGGCGGCAGGGGTCGAGCCCGGCGCCAGGATTCCCGCGCAGGTCGGCGGGCTCGAGCCGCGTCACAAGTACAAGGCGATCGCGCGCGACATCGCGTACCACGGGACGACGTTCGGAGCCCTCTCGATCACCGGCGTCGAAGCCTTGCGCAAGCCGTTCGAGCCGCTCGTCCCCGAGGTCCGGCACGTGAGCAACACGAACCGCTACCACCGTCCGCCCGACGAGACCGAGGAGGAGTTCACGGCCTTCCTCCTCGACGAGCTCGACCGGACGATCCAGGAGATGGACCCCGAGACGGTCTGCCTCGTCCACATGGAGCCGATTCAGAACGCCGGGGGCTCGTTCATCGCGCCGGCGGGGTACTGGCGCGGCGTGCGCGAGCTGTGCGACCGGTACGACATCCTGCTCTCGGCCGACGAGGTGATCACCGCGTTCGGGCGGGTCGGCCACTGGTTCGCGTCCGAGCGCTACGACATCCGGCCGGACATCGTCACGTGCGCAAAGGGCCTCTCCTCCTCGTACGCGGCGATCGGCGCCGTCGTCGCCACCGACCGCGTGATGGAGCCGTTCCTCGAGGCCTCTTCGATGTACACGCACGGGATCACGTTCGGCGGCCATCCCGTGATGAGCGCGATCGCGCTGAAGAACATCGAGATCATGAAGCGGGAGCGGATCATGGAGCACGTCCTCTCGAACCAGGACGCGTTCCGCGCGACGCTCGGGCAGCTCCTCGACCTGCCGATCGTCGGCGACCTGCGCGGGACGGGCTTCTTCTACGCGCTCGAGCTCGTCAAGGACAAGGAGACGCGTGAGTCGTTCTCGGACGAGGAGTGCGAGACGCTGCTGCGCGGCTTCCTCTCGCCGCGTCTGTTCGAGAAGGGCCTCATCTGCCGGGCCGACGACCGCGGCGACCCGGTCGTGCAGATCTCGCCGCCGCTCGTGGCGACACAGGCCGAGTTCGACGAGATGACCGGGATCCTCGGCGACGTCCTCGCCGAGGCATGGGAGCAGGTGCAGTGATGACTTCGACCAAAAGGAGCGGACGATGACAACCGACGCCGAGGCTCCCGTGCTCCTCGAGGGCCACATCCAGACGGGCGACAAAGGCCTCAAGGCCAACGCGCTCGGCTTCATGTCGAACCTCGTCATCGGGGTCGCCTCGACGGCGCCCGCGTACTCGCTCGCGGCGACGCTCGGCTTCATCGTCGTGATTCACGGAGTCGGCGTGAAGGCGCCGGCCGTCCTGATCGTCTCCTTCGTGCCGATCCTGCTCGTCGCCTTCGCCTATCGCTACCTGAACAAGGCGGACCCCGACGCCGGCACGACGTTCGCGTGGACGACGCGCGCCTTCGGTCCCTGGATCGGCTGGATGAACGGCTGGGCGATCTTCATCGCCGACGTGATCGTGATGGCGTCGCTCTCCGTCATCGCGTCGCAGTACACGTACCTGCTCTTCAACTGGGACCACGGAGCGAACTCGGCGTTCTGGATCATCGTCGGCTCGGTCGTGTGGATCGCGATCATGACGTGGATCTGCTACCGCGGGATCGAGCTCTCCGCCGAAACTCAGGTCTTCCTGCTCAGCGCCGAGATCGCCATCCTCACGGCCTTCACGATCGTCGCGTTCATCAAGGTCTACAACGGCAACGCGCTGCCCGGCGCACTGCATGTGAGCTGGTCGTGGTTCAACCCGTTCGACCTGTCCTTCAACTCGCTCATCCTCGGCGTGCTGCTCGGGATCTTCATCTACTGGGGCTGGGACTCGGGCGTGTCCGTCAACGAGGAATCGCGAGACTCGGCGGAAGGGCCCGGCAAGGCGGCCATCCTCTCGACGATCCTCCTCGTGCTGATCTACGTCAGCGTCTCGACGGCGGCTATCGCGTACGCCGGCACGAAGTTCCTCGGCGCAAACCAGAACGACGTCCTCAACCCGCTGGGGAAGTCGGTCTTCGGCTCGCCCTGGGACAAGCTGCTGATCATCGCCGTGCTCACGTCGGCCTCGGCGTCGACCCAGACGACGATCCTGCCCACTGCGCGCACGACGCTGTCGATGGCGAAGTGGGGCGCGATTCCGAAGGTCTTCGGGGACATCCATCCGCGCTATCTGACTCCGACGGTCTCGACTCTCGGAATGGGCGCGCTCTCGGCCGTGTGGACGGGTCTGTTGGTCGGGTTCAACTCGAACCAGAACGTCCTCAACGACTCGATCACCGCCCTCGGCTTCGCGGTCTGCTTCTACTACGGCTTCACCGGCCTTGCGTGTGGCTGGTACTTCCGGCGGGAGCTGTTCAAGAGCGTGCGGGGCTTCGTGCTCGCCGGGCTGCTGCCCGTGCTCGGCGGAGCGATGATGGCCTTCATCTTCGTCAAGGCATGGATCGTGGAGAGCGATCCGACGTACAACTATTCCCACGCGCTGTTCGGCATCCAGGTGCCGATCGTGATCGGGATCGGCTCGTTGCTGCTCGGCATCCCGTTCATGCTGCTTTCAGCGGCCAAGCTGAGGCCGTTCTTCCGGCGCAAGACGGAGGTGGCCCCGCCGGGGCTCATTTGACGGTCGAGCCGCGCCTGGAGTCCTGGTGGCTGGAGCAGGCGCTGGTTGCGGAGGGCGATCCCCCGCCGGCGCCTGCCCTGTCGGGGGACGCGACCGCGGACGTCGCGATCGTCGGCGGCGGCTACACCGGGCTCTGGACCGCGCTCGCGCTGCGCGAGCGGACGCCCGAGCTGCGCATCACGCTGCTCGAGGCCGAGATCTGCGGGCACGGACCGAGCGGGCGGAACGGCGGCTTCCTCCACGGCTACTGGGCGTCGCTCGCTTCGATTCTCCCGGTCCTCGGGGAGGAGCGGGCGCTCGAGCTCGCCCGCGCAGGGGAGCGGATCATCCCCGGGATCCGGGCCTGGGCCGACGGTCGTGGCGAGGACGTGTGGCTGCGCGAAGCGGGGATGCTCGAGGTGTCGGCGGCGCCGGCGCAGGACGCGGGCGTCGAGAAGGCGGTGGCCGCAGCGGCTCGGGTCGGCCGCGCGGAGCAGGCCGTCGCGCTCGCCGCGTCGCAGGTGGCGGAGCGCATCGCGTCGCCTGTCTTCCGGGGCGGTGCCTTCTTTCCCGAGTGTGCGACCGTCCATCCCGGCCTGCTCGTGCGCGCGCTGCGGCGGGCGGCGCTCGCTGCCGGCGTGACGCTGCACGAAGGGACGCCGGTGACGGAGGTGCGCGCCGGATCGCCGAACGAGCTCGCGACGCCGGGCGGCATCGTCCGTGCGCGAGAGGTGGTGCTCGCGACGAACGCCGCCTTGACGGGCTGGAATCCGGCGTCGCGGCACCTGACGAACTTCGGCTCGTACGTCGTCTTGACGGAGCCGGCGCCGGAGCGGCTCGCCGAGATCGGCTGGACGGGCGGCGAGGCCGTCGTCGACGGGCGGATGTTCCTCCACTACTTCCGTACGACGAACGACGGGCGCGTGCTAATGGGCAGCGGCAGCGGGCCGATCGGCTTCGGCGGGCGCCTCGACGACCGCTTCTCGCGTGATTTGCCGACGGCCGCCCGCGCCGAGGCCGGGCTGCGGCGGCTCCTGCCGGGTCTGCGGGACGTTCGCGTCGAGCGCGCCTGGGGCGGGCCGATCGATGTCTCGGCAGACCACCTGCCGTTCTTCCGCACGCGGGCGGGAACGCGGATCCACTACGGCGCCGGCTACTCGGGTCACGGGGTCGGACCGGCCTGGCTCGGCGGCCACATCCTCGCCTCGCTCGTCCTTGGCGCCGACGACGAGTGGACACGGCTGCCGCTCGCAACGCGCGACGTCCCCCGGTTGCCGCCGGAGCCGTTCCGCCGTGTGGGCGGCGGTTTGGTTCGCTGGGCGATCATGGCCTGCGAAGCGGCCGAAGAGGAGGGCCGCCGCCCGCCGGCCGCGGCGCGAGCCGCGGCCGCGCTACCAAAGCTGCTCGGGATGGAGCTCGGCACGCGCTGACCCGCGCCACCGCCCGTGCCGCCGCCCGTGCCACCGCCCGTGCCCTGTCCGGACCTGTCTTTCCTAGTAACAGACTGTTACAAGGTGCTCGGGAAGCGGCTCGATCTCGTGATCCACCCGGCCGTTTCCGCCACTGTCTTCGCTTGTAACAGACTGTTACAAGCGATCGTGGGCACAGGGAGTACGCTCGGCCGGTGATGGAGGTGCTCCTCTGCGACGTCGGTCCCCGGGACGGCCTCCAGAACGAGCCGGAGGTGGTGCCGGCCGAGACGCGCGCGGAGCTCGTCGATCGGCTCGCCGCCGCCGGGCTGCGCCGCATCGAGGCCGTCAGCTTTGTCCGTGAAGACCGCGTGCCGCAGATGGCCGGAGCGGAGGAGGTGATCGAGCGGGTGCGGCAGCGCGAGGGCGTCGAGCTGTCCGGGCTCGTCCTCAACGAGCGCGGCTGGGAGCGCTTCGCCGCCGCCGGGCTCGATCGCGTCAACCTCACCTTCGCGGCCACCGAGACCTTCAATCTCCGCAACGGGAACGCGACGCTCGCCGAGGCGGTCGAGCGCGCGGAGGCGATCCTCGCGGCGGCGGTGGAGACGCCCGCGACCGTGACGATCTCCTGCTCGTTCGGCTGTCCTTTCGAGGGACGCGTCGATCCGGGCGCGGTCGCCGAGCTCGCGTCACGGTTCGCCGACCGCGCGGAGGTCGTCCTCGCCGACACGATCGGGGTCGCTACGCCGTCGGCGGTGCGCTCGCTCGTCGAGCGCGCGCGAGCGCCTGGCTTCCACGGCCACAACACGCGCAACACCGGCTACGCGAACTGCTTGGCGGCGATCGAAGCGGGCGCGCGTGTCCTCGACGCCTCCGTCGGTGGCCTCGGCGGCTGTCCCTTCTCGCCGCGCGCGACGGGGAACGTCGCCACCGAGGACCTCGTCTACCTGCTCGAAGGGGAGGGCATCGAGACGGGCGTCGATCTCGACGCGCTCGTCGGTGTCTCGGAGTGGCTCGAGGGCGTGCTCGGCCGCACGCTCGAGGG
>DATBAH010000115.1:0-3142 GCA_036271615.1 Gaiellaceae bacterium | reverse complement strand
TCGGCCCCGACGTCAAGCCACGCAGCTGGAAGTTCGTGACCCCGGGCAGCGCCGTCACGGTCGTCCTCTGGCTGGCGGTCTCGGGTGCGTTCGCCTTCTACACGAGCAGCTTCGGCTCGTACAACAAGACGTGGGGCTCGCTCGCCGCGGTGATCATCATGCTCACCTGGCTGTGGCTCGCGGCGATCGCGCTGCTCCTCGGCGCGGAGATCAATGCCGAGGCCGAGCGGAGCCGGGAGCTGCGCGAAGGCCGGCCGGCCGAACGGCGGCTGCTCGTGCCCTCGCGCTCGGACTGATCACCCCTCCCGCCTGCTCGTCGGCGAGGAAGCGAAGCAGGTAGCCGGTGAAAGCCCCGAAGAAGACGATCGCCTCCTCGGCCGCCATCGTCACGCCGGCGATCTGCTGGTCGGCGAGCGGGCCGGGTCCCCACGTCCGCGGCGCGTGGACGTAGAAGGGATAGATCGCGCGCGGGATCAGCGCGAGCAGCAGGCCGAGCGGCGAGGCGAGCACGAAGGCGGCGAAGAGGTAGGCGGCCTTCCCGCCGGCCGAGTATCTGCCGTGTACGACGGGCCACCAGACGCAGATGCCCGCCGCGAGATAGGTGAGGTGCTCGACGTGGAGCAGCGAATGCGGGTGGCGGAGCGCCGCGTCGTAGATCCACGGCAGGTGCCACGTGTAGTAGGCGACCAGCCAGAGCGGCAGCGCGACGAAGGGACGGAAGAGCGGGAACCCGGCCGCCCGCTCGGCGAGCCGCGGCGGGATCGCAAGCACGAGCAGCACGGGAGCCCATTCCGCGAGCACGACGTTCTGCAGCAGATGCGCCCAGAGGAACGTGTGGTTTGCGAGCGGCTCGAGTTGCGTGAAGAAGGCGGCGAAGACGAGGACGACGCCGGCCGCTCCGGCCGCGAGGCGCGGGCGCGAGACGTGGCTTCCACGGGCCGCGACGACGAGCCCCAACGCGAGCGCCGGCGCGAGCCCGATCGCCTCCGCCGAGGGATGCATCTCGCTACCGTACCGAGCGCTCCGCGGGTGTAGCTCAATGGTAGAGCCCTAGCCTTCCAAGCTAGTTATGAGAGTTCGATTCTCTCCACCCGCTCTCTAGCCGCGCAGTAGTGACACCCAGTTCGGCTCGCCGTCGCGGTAGTAGCCGATGCGGTCGCGAAACGGGAAATCCTCGGGCGTCACGTCGAGCCGGGCAAGCGGTGCGACCGGCTCGCGGGAGACGAGGTGCGCGGTGTCGATCACGCCCGCGAGCGGCTTGTCCGCAACGAAGCCGGCCGGCGACAGGAGATACAGCGAGCCCGGCCCGAACCGGTCGGGAGAGGCGGATCCGCGGTTGTGCAGGAAGAAGTAGCGGCGCGGATAGAGCGGCCCGCCCGCCTGGCCCATGGTCCCGTTCTTCGTCCCCGACCAGCCTCGATCGCGGCGGAGGCAGGCGAAGTAGATCGCCCAGACCGGATCGGTGGAGGCATAGACGGCCTGCTGATTCCCCCACGCCGTCGTGTCGCGGGACCGCCGCTCGGTCGACAGTTCGCGGAGGTCGTCACGGGGCGAGCCGTGAAAGACGACAGGGCGGTGCTCCGCCAGCCAGCGGAGGAAGTCGAGCCGAGGCTCGGGAATCGCGGCTGTCCGGCCTGCGAGCAGCTCGTCTGCCGCTGCCGAGAATCGGGCTTCCGTCTCGGGGTCGACGACGACCACACGCAGGGACGGCAACCGCGCCAGGCGTAAACAGCCCCACGCCAGTCTGCGACGCAGCGTCGTGCTCATGGCGCGCGAGGTTACTGCGGCGGGCCGCTGATCGGCGTGATCGTGCCGGTCTGCGAAACGCCGTTCCCGTCCGTCCAGCCGATCGAGACTGCCTTTCCGGGCACGAGCGTGAGGACGGTCTTCCTGAGATCCGCAGTCGACGAGATCGTCGAGCCGTTGAGCGAGGTGATGACGTCGCCGGCGGCGAGCCCGGCGACATCGGCCGGCTTCCCCGGCACGACCGCGTGGATTCTCGCGCCGCCCGCGAAGTCGTCGAGGGTGACGCCGAGGAAGGCAGTCGGCCCGACGTGGACGACGCCGTTCGACTTCCCGGTCGTGATCCGGTGCGCGAGTTGGAGAGCCTGCTTGATCGGGATCGCAAACCCGCGGTGGACGCCCGAAGTCGAGCCGGCCGTCACGACGCCGATCGCGCGGTCACGCGCATCCTCGAGCGGGCCTCCCGAGTAGCCCGGGACGACGGGCGCGTTGGTCGCGATCGTGTTGTTCAGCGTCTCGGAATCCCCGGTCTCGTCCTGCGCGACGATCTGCTGGTGCAGCGCGATGATCTGGCCACGCGCTGTCTTCGGCGGTCCGCCGCGACCCTGGGCATTCCCGCGGGCGACGACCCGTTGTCCGACCCGGAGTGGGAAGTTGCGATCGAGCTTGATCGTCCGCAAGCCCGACGCCTGCGCAAGCTGCAACACGGCGATGTCGCGCGTGACGGAGTAGCCGACGACGGTGGCGGTGTACCTGCGGTGGCTCGTCACGTCGACGACCTTGAACTTCGTCGCCCCGCTGATCACGTGGTTGTTCGTCATGACCTGGCCCGAGTGCGTGATGATCATCCCTGTGCCTGCGGCGAGGCCGTTCTCGTAGCCGAGGGTCGTGTAGATGTCGACGATGCCGACGTTCGGGCCTGACTTCGGCGTGGCATGCGTAGCGTGCCCGGCGGCGCCGGCCGGAGAGGCGGCTACGGCCGGCGCCAGCGTCGCCAGGACGGCGAACAGGAGGCGTCGCGTCAGTCCGGGCACGAGAGCATCAGAGCAGGCATGAATGAGGCAGATCTAAGGGATCTGAAAGCGGGCTGTAAGCCCGGTTCTGAAGCATGGTTCGGCCAATCTACGGCAGAGCTTTAACTCTTCGCCGGTACGAGGCAGTAGCGTCCGATCGGTGGACGACCGCGCGCAGGAAGAGGAGACGCCGAAGGAGCGGGCGAACCGCGAGCTGATCGAGCTGCTGAACGAGCTCCGCGTCGTCCTTCCGGCCGTCACCGTGCTGCTCGCGTTCCTCCTCGCGGTCCCGTTCGCGAAGGGCTGGGCGGGCGTGACGGAATTCCAGCGTGACGTATTCGTGGTCGCCTTCCTCTCGGCCGCAGTCTCGGTCGCCATTCTCGCCG
>DATBAH010000114.1:0-4053 GCA_036271615.1 Gaiellaceae bacterium | reverse complement strand
CATTCGGCCTCTTTTCAGGAGATGGAATCGAGCTCGAGCAGCGCGCGGAGGCTCTCGTGCTCCTCCGCGCAGGCGGGACAGCCGACCAGGTGGGCCTGTAGGCCCGGGACGAGCGCATCGGCCGGCGCCCGCGAGAGCTCGAGCTCGACGTAGCGGTCGAGCTGCGCGAAGCACTCGTCGCAACCGAGCTCCGGCGCGTTGCTGCCGAGCAGCCGCATGAGGGTCGGGTCGAGCTCGCGTCCGGTCATTCGCTCACCTCCGGGAAGCCGGCCTCGGCGACGTGATCCCGCAGCCGCCGGCGCGCGTCGTGAAGCACCTTGTAGAGCGCGTTCCGGTTCGAGCCGAGACGCTCCGCGAGCACGTCGATCGGCACGCCCTCGAGCACCGCGGCGACGAGCACCTGGCGCTGCCGCGGCGTCAACGCCGTCCTGATCCCGTCGCGAACGGCGTCGAGCAGCGCTCCGCTCTCGGCGTCGTCGTCGGGCCCCGGCCCTGCGTGAGCGAGCTTCTCCCAGTGCTCCGGCTCGAGCGTCACCTCGCGGTCGCGCCAGGCTCGGCGCCGCACCTTCACGGACGCCTCGAGCAGCGCGAACTTGTACGCCCAGGTGCGGAAGCTGCTCTCGCCGCGGAAGTCGCCGAGGCGCCGCAGAACCGAGACGGCGGCGTCGTCGGCGGCATCCTGGGCGAGCTCGTCGAGCTCGACCGCCGAGAGCTGGGGGAGGGAGCCGCGTCGCCGGAACACCTCGAAGCGAGCCGCACGGAGGAGCAGACCCTGGAGAGAGGCCACGGCCTCCTCGCGGCGGGCACCGTGTGCGTGCAGGTCGAGGTGCCACTCCTCGAGGCCGGGGGCTGCTGCGAGCGCGCTCACATCAGGATTAGTGTCCGCTGCGGGCACGGTCTTACCTTCTACCGGCGAGGTCGCGCGCTACGGGGCGGCAAGGGCGGACGTCCGCTCCGCCATCTCGCGGTCTCTTTCGGTGATCCCGCCCTCGGAGTGGGTCGTCCAGCGGACGATGACGCGCCGGTAGCGGATGTCGATATCCGGGTGGTGGTTCTCGCTCTCGGCGAGCTCCGCGAGCCGGTCGACGAACCCGATCGCAGCCGGAAACGACGGCAGCTCGAACTCCTTCACGAGCGCGTCGTCCTGCTCCTGCCACTCGCTCATGCGGGAAGTATTCCCGGTAGCGGGACCCGCAAGCGTCCGTTGGTCGTACAAGACTGAAGAGGAGTGCGTGAACCAAGTGACCGGGAACTCGTTCGGAAGACGCGGCGCGGCGACCGCGAGGCTGCGGCCGCGCTGTTCCGCCGCTACTGGCGCGACGCGTGGCGCGCTGCCTACGCGATCACGGGACGCCGTTCGCTCGCGGACGACGTGGCCGCAGACGGGTTCGAGCGGGCCTTCGCGGCGCTCGGGCGTTTCGACGACCGCCGTCCGTTCGGGCCGTGGCTGCACCGGATCGTGGCCAACCGCGCGCTCGACGTGCTCCGCGCCGAACGTCGCCTCTCCGACGAGGAGCTCCCGGAACTGCCCGACGCCGCTCCGGTGCACGAGTCGGGAGACCGCAGCCTCCTCGCGGCGGTGGCCGAACTGTCGCTCGAGCGGCGCGTCGTCGTCGTTCTCCGCTACGGGGTCGGCATGACGCCGAAGCAGATTGCCGCCGCGCTCGATCTTCCGGTCGGCACCGTCAACTCCCGCCTCGCACGCGCCCTCGAGCAGCTGCGCGAGTCGTTGGAGGTCGAGCATGTCGAGTGAGGTCGAGCGCCGGCTCGAGGCGATGCTCGCCGCTGCGCCTGAACCGGATCCGGGAGCGGGGGAGGAGGCGCTCCACCGGGCGCTGCAGGCACTCCGCCCCGAGGCTCCTCCGCGTCGCGGGCTCCGCACGGCCGCGCTCGCCTTCGCGGCGGCCGTTGTCCTGCTCGTGATCGCCGCCGGCTCGCTCGGAGCTGCGGGAGCGCTTCACGTCAGCTTCGGCACGAAGGCGAAGCAGCGTCCGCCGCGCGTGCAGCTCATGCTTCCGAGCGCAGCGAACGGAATCGCCGCCGTGGTCGACGGGCGGCTCTCGGTCGTTACGAAGGGCGGTTTCCGGCTGCAAGGGCTACCCGTCAGCACTGCGGCACTGTCGCCACATGCGCTCAACATCGCCGCCGGCATCGGAAACTCTCTCGTCGCGATGAGGCCCAACGGACGCCAGGCCTGGTCGCATCCGGCAGGCGGAAGAGTCGTGGCGATCGCCTGGGCACCTGACGGCTTGCGGATCGCGTACGTCGTCCATGCCGGACGGCATTTCGTGTTGCACGTCATCTACGGGAACGGCATTCACGACACGACGATCGACCGCTCGGTACGTGCGGTACAGCCCTCCTGGCGGGCCGACAACCTCGCCTTCGCATACGTCGGAGGAGGCGGCCGCGCGGTCGTCTACGACCTCGGGCACAAGAGGCACACCGTGATGGGTGAGGCCACCCCCGTCACGCATGTCGCCTTTGCGCCGACGGGTACGACGCTGGCCGTCGCAACGGCCACTTCCGTGCGCGTCGGTTCGAAGGTCGTCCCGGCCGGCAAGGTTCAGACTCTCGGCTGGCTGAACGGCCGGCTTGCCGTCGCGGTGCGCGGAGGGATCACGGTGTTGACGGCCAACGCAACCTCGCACGCCGCCTACCCAGTCCACGACTTCGTTGCCGCAATCACTCCGAAGCTCGTCATCGTGCGAAACGGAGCGAGGGTCTTCACCGGACACACAACGCTCTTGACCGTCCCGCGCGATGCAGCGGTGCAGGACGTCCAGCTCGGCTAGCGCTTCGCGGGTGAGCTACCGTTCTCTCGCTCCGGGGCGTGGCGCAGCCTGGTTAGCGCGTTGGTCTGGGGGACCAAAGGTCGTGGGTTCGAGTCCCACCGCCCCGATTGTCGTGGAGGATCCCGTCGTATGCGCAGTCTCGCCGGCTTCGTAGTCGTAGGCGCGGCGCTCGCCCTCGTCGCGGCGAGCGCGGGCGCTCGGGCTGAAGCGTCCTCGTTCAAGGGCGGCGTCAACCTCGGCATCAAAGGCTGGGGCACAGTGACGCCCGGACGCGGCTTCCCTGTTCACCGCTCGGTTCCCTGCACCAACGCCTCGTGCGGAGGAGAGGCGCTGTTTGCGCGGGCGCGGAGCGTCGTCCTGACCGCGAAGCCGTACCAAGGCTGGCGCTTCGCCAGGTGGCATGGACCGTGTAAGCCGACGACGAAGCCGAAATGCACCGTCAGCCTGCGTCGAGTCCACGCCAACACCTACGGGGAACGGGTTGCGAATGTCCAGGCGATCTTCAGCCCGGTCGCGCCCGGACTCACGCGCGCAAATCCGATTCCGCTCGGAACTGCGAAGAGCATCGGCCCCTGGATGACGGTGCGGGTCGACTCCGCGACTACGAATGTCCAGCTCTCGCCGCCCGCCCTGGCCGGTGACGAGTACTTCGACGCCAACCTGACGCTGACGTTCAGCGGCCAAGGCTCGACGACGGCCGGCGCCCTCGATTACAACGTCGTGGCGAGCGACAAGACGTCGTACAACCCGTCCGGCAACGCCTGTCCCGAGCCCGGGCCGCAACCCCCTCTGGACCTCAGCGCCCCCATCAACTCGGGCCAGTCCACGAGCGGTTACGTGTGTTGGACGATCGTGGCGAACGACGAGAGCAGCCTCGAGCTGTACTTCGGGTCGGGCACGCTCGACTACCCCGGCACCACCTGGTTCGCCCTCCACTGAGGAAGGCGCTGCCCCGCTCGCCGATTCAGTCCGTCAGCACCTCGGCTGAGCAGCTCGCGACGAGCGCGCTCCGCCAGTCTTCGACTCCCGCGAGCTGTGGGTGGTTCACGTCGACAATCACGTCCGGCCACGAGCCGAGGTCGAGCGCGTCGGCACCGCTCGAGGAACCGATGCTCAGGAGGTCGTCCACGGCGAAGACGTCGCGCCGACCGGATTGGCGCCGGGCGATGCCGTCGAGCTCGCGCAGCTCCTCGAGCGGGTCGATCCGCACGTTCGAGTCCGAGCCGATGCAGAGCCGGATCCGACGGTGCAGCAGGCG
>DATBAH010000113.1:0-5481 GCA_036271615.1 Gaiellaceae bacterium | reverse complement strand
GTCGTTGAGCTCGCTGAAGGCGTTTGCGAACTCCATCCCGCTCACGACCGCCTCGAAGCGCTCGACGAGCGTCTCGTCCTCATCGGTGGTGCGGGCGAACGGGGAGAGCTCGATCGGCCAGTCGTAGACGATCGTCGGCTGGATCAACTCCGGCTCGACGAAGTGCGAGTAGGCGTGGTCGGCGAGCTGCGACCACGTGCGGTCGCTCGAGACGTCCACGCCCGCCTCGGCCAGCTTGGCGCGCAGCTCCGCCTCGTCGCGCGTCCAGACGCCGTGGGAGTCGAGCGCCTCGACGAAGCGCACCTCCTGGAACTCGGCGAGGTCGACTTCGTGGCCGCGGAACCGGGTCTTCGTCCCGCCGCTGGTCGCCTCGGCGGCGCTCGCGACGAGCGCCTTCATCCGCTCGGCGGTGTCCTTGTAGTCGGCATACGCCTCGTACCACTCGACCTGCGTGAACTCCGGCGAGTGCTTGTAGGAGTAGCTCTCGTTGCGGAAGTCCTTCGAGAGCTCGTAGACCTTCTCGAGCCCACCGACGATGAGTCTCTTGAGATAGAGCTCGTCGGCGATGCGGAGATAGAGCTCGGCGTCGAGCAGCTCCGAGTGCGTGACGAAGGGCTCGGCGAAGCCGCCGCCGTAGCGCGGCTGCAGGATCGGCGTCTCGACCTCGAGGAAGCCCTCGCCGTCGAGGTAGGCGCGGATCGCCGAGACCATCCGCGTGCGCTTGATCGCCTCGTCGCGCGACTCTTCGCTCATCAGCAGGTCGAGGTAGCGCTTGCGGTAACGGAGCTCCACGTCCTCGATGCCGTGGAAGGTGTCGGGCAGCGGCGCACGGATCCGGGCGAGCACCTCGAGCTCGTCCACCTGGAGCGACGGCTCGCCGCGACGCGACTGAGCCGGTGAGCCCGTCACCCCCACGAGGTCGCCGAGATGGAGGTCGATCTCGCCTGTCCGCTCCGCCGGACAGATCAGCTGGATGCGGCCGGAGCGGTCGACCAGGTCGAGGAAGACGAGCTTCCCCAGGTCCCGCCGGGCCATGACGCGGCCGGCGAGGCGGCGTTTCGTCGCGTCGTCGGTCGCGCCGGGCTCGAGTTGCTCGGCCTCCGCTCGAACGGCCGCGATTTCGTCCCGATCGGGAAACCGCTTGGGGAAAGACACAGCCGCGCGAGTCTACGCGGCCTTCACTTCCATGATCTTGAACTTCTTCGCGCCCCGAGGCGTCGGCGCCTCGACCACGTCTCCCTTCTTGTGGCCCATGATCGCCTTGCCGACGGGAGACTCGTTCGAGAGCTTCAGCTCCGCCGGGTCGGCCTCCGCCGAGCCCACGATGTGGTACTCGACCGTCTTGTTCGAGCCCATGTCCCTGAGCCGAACCTTGGTGCCGACCGAGACCTCGCCCGAGCGCATCTCCTTCCTCGTCACGACGCGCGCGTTCTTCAGGCGCTCCTCGAGCGTCGCGATGCGAGCCTCGAGATGGGCCTGGTCGTTCTTCGCCGAGTCGTACTCCGCGTTCTCGGCGATGTCGCCGAACTCGCGCGCGATGCGGATGCGATCCGCGACCTCGCGCCGCCGCACGGTCGACAACTCTTCGATTTCTGCCTGAAGCTTCTTGTAGCCGTCAGGCGTGAGGATGACTTCTCTCACCGCTGTCCTCCTGGGGCCCAGAACATGAAACGGCCGGCGGCGACCGGCCGTCGGCGGGGGCGGATGGTACCCCCGGCTCGAACGCCCGTCAACACGGCACCGATACCCTTGCGCGATGCGCCTCCAGGAGCCGTGGTCGATCGGCCGGGTCGAGGTACCTACGCGGATCGTGCTCGCACCGATGGCAGGGGTCAGCATCCAGGCGTTTCGGCGGCAGGGACGGCGTTTCGGTGCCGGTCTCGTCTGCTCGGAGATGGTCTCGGCGGCCGGGATCGAGCACCGCAACGAGCGTACGTTCGGCTACCTGCGCGTCTCGGCCGACGAGCATCCGCTTGCGATCCAGATCTTCGGCGCGGATCCCGGCGCGATGGCCGACGCGGCACGCATGGTCGAGGCCGCCGGCGCAGCCATCGTCGACATGAACTTCGGCTGTCCGGTGCGGAAGGTGACGAGGACGGGCGCCGGTGCGCACCTGATGGAGGACGAGGCGCTCGCCTGCCGCGTCGTCGCTGCAGTGGCCGCGGCGGTCGACGTTCCCGTGACGGTGAAGATGCGGCGCGGGGTCGCGAACGGCTCGCGGGCCTGCCTCGAGCTCGGGCCGCAGCTCGTGGCCGCCGGCGCGAGGGGGCTGACGCTCCATCCGCGCTCGGCGCAGCAGATGTACACGGGCGAGGCCGACCACGCGCTCACGGCGGAGCTCGTCGAGCGCGTCGACGTCCCGGTGATCGCGTCGGGCGACGTCACCTCGCGCGAGAAGGCGCTCGCAGTGCTCGAGCAGACCGGGGCGGCGGCCGTGATGGTCGCCCGCGGCGCGCAGGGGAACCCGTGGGCGCTGCGGGAGATGATCGAGGGCGATTCGTTCGACCCGACGCGCGACGAGGTCGCGGCGGAGCTCGTCGTCTTCATCCGTGAGGCGGTGCGCGAGCTCGGCGAACAGCGCGCGATCGGCTTCCTGAAGAAGTTCTACGGCTGGTATCTCGGCCACGGCCGCTTCCCGAAGCCGTTCAAGCAGGAGCTCGTCCAGCTCGGAACGACGGACGAGGTCGTGCTGCGTCTCTTCGCGGCCGCTCCGGGTGCCGTACCGCTCGTGGAGCGGCTCGAGGCCGAGCTCCCTGCCGCCGGGGACGAGGTGGTCCTCGACGCGCTACCGATCTCGGTCTACGGCGGCGGCTGATCCGGACCTGTCTTCGCTAGTAACAGACTGTTACTAGCCGCTCCGGGAACCGCCTAGACATCGAGACAGCAGTGGCCCTACGGGACAACGGCCAACTTAGTAACAGTCTGTTACTTGGGAGGTCGGTTCCGCTCCCAGACGATGCGCAGGCCCTCGAGCGTGAGGAACGGCTCGACGTGGCCGATCGTGCGGGAGTGCGGGGCGATGAGGTCGACGAGGCCGCCCGTGCCGATCACCGGCGCTTCCGCGCCTAGCTCGCCGCGGATCGCGTCGACGATGCCGTCGACCTGGCCGGCGAAGCCGTAGACGAGGCCCGACTGCAGCGCGCCGGCGGTCGTCTTGCCGATCACCTGCGGAGGCTCGACGTAGTCGACCTTCACGAGCCGGGCCGCCCGCGCGAAGAGCGCCTCCATCGAGACCTCGATCCCCGGAGCCAGGACGCCGCCGACGTAGGCGCCTTCCGGCGAGACGACGTCGAAGTTCGTCGAGGTGCCGAAGTCGGCCACGATCGCCGGCGCGCCGAAGCGCTCCTTCGCAGCGACGGCGTTGACGATGCGGTCCGGGCCGACCTCACGCGGATCGTCGTACTGGATCTCGATCCCCGTGCGCACGCCCGGGCCGATGACGAGCAGCTCCGCCTTGACCCAGCGCCAGGCGACGTGCTCGTACTCCGGAACGAGCCTCGGCACCGTCGACGAGAGGCAGATCCCGTCGATTTCTTCGAAGTCGAGGAAGTCGCCGAGCAGCGCGCCGAGCTCGTCGCCCGTGCGCTGCGCCTCGGTCGCGATCCGCCAGCGCTCGCCGAGCTCCCCGCCCTCGTAGAGGCCGAAGACCGTCTGCGTGTTGCCTACGTCGACCGCGAGCAGCATCGCGGCCGGGAGGCTACTCGTCTTCCGACCGGAACGGCTCGCCGATGCGCTCGGCGAGTGCCTCGGCGGTCAGCTGCGGCTCGTCACCCTCGCCGCGGAGCTCCTCGATCGTGACGTCGCCCGTGGTGAAGACCTTGGCCCGCGGGATGATCCGCGTCGGCCGGTTCTTGTCCCAGACCCACACGTCCTCGAGCTCGAGTTGGAAGAACGGGAGGCCGCCCGCCGCGGTCGGCGCCGCCTGCTGCACGTCGAGCCGGTTGCACAGGTAGGTCGCGTCCTGCGTGAGCACGCAGAAGCGGAAAAGCGCGAAGACGGCCTGGTATTCCTTCTTCAGCGCGAGCTCTAGCTCAGCCTCGTACTCGTCGAGATCGTCGAGGTGGGACATGCCGGATCAGTGTACCCCTCTAAGCAGGGATTCCACGTCTCCGCGGCGGGGGACGACGAGGCCCGGAGCCAGCTCGGCGAGCGGCTCCAGGACGAAGCGGCGCTCGTGCAGGCGCGGGTGCGGGACGCTGAGCCCGGGCTCGTCCAGCTCCTCGTCTCCGTAGAGGAGAAGGTCGAGGTCGAGCGTCCGCGGGCCGTGCTCGCCGGGGGCTCGTACTCGGCCGAAGCGCTGCTCGACGGCGAGCAGCCGGTCGAGGAGCTCACGCGCGGCCAGGGTCGTGTCGAGCGCGACGACGCCGTTGACGAAGCGAGGCTGGTCGCCGACTCCGACCGGATCCGTCTCCCGCAGTGTGGAGACGGCGGCGATCTCGATTCCCTCCTCGGCGCCGAGCGCGTCGACTGCTGCACGCAGCGTGCGCCGGCGGTCGCCGAGGTTGGCGCCCAGGCCGACGTAGGCGCGCGTCACGGTCTCGTGACGGTGACGCTCACCGTGCCCTCGAGTCCCGCCGGCCGGATCTCGGGCTTCCGGACGCGCACCCGCACCCGCTCCGGCGAGAACCGCCGCCCGAGCTCGTCGGCAACCGCGGACGCGAGCGCCTCGAGGAGCGCGTACCGCCGCTCGTCCGACACCTCCTGCACGGTGCGTGCGACGGCGACGTAGTCCACTGCGTCCTCGAGCCGGTCGCTCGTCCCCCGCTCCCCCACCTCCAGCTCGACGTCGAAGACGAAGTCCTGCCCGCGTTCCCGCTCGTCGCCGTGCACGCCGTGACGGCCGAAGACGCGCAGATCGCGAACCTCGACAGTGATCACGCGACGGCTGCGGCGACCGTGAGCGCATCGACCGTCGGCTTGACGTCGTGGACGCGCAGGATCGTCGCGCCGCGCTCGAACGCCGCCACCGCTGCCGCCACGCTCGCGCCGAGCAGGTCATCGGATCCCGTCAGCCGACGGAGGGAGCTCTTGCGGGAGAAGCCGACGAGCACCGGCCTCCCCAGCGCGACCAGGACGTCGAGGCGCCGCACGAGCTCGAGGTTGTGCGCGACCGTCTTGCCGAAGCCGATTCCCGGGTCGAGGCAGACCCGCTCCTCGGGGATCCCCTCGGCGACGGCAAACGCGAGCCGCTCCTCGAGGAACGATGCGACCTCGGCCGCCACGTCGCCGTACCGCGGCTCGGCCTGCATCGTCCGCGGCTTTCCTTGCATGTGCATGAGGCAGAGATAGGCACCGGAACCGGCAACGATGCCGGCCAGCTCGGGATCGCCACGGAGGGCCGTGACGTCGTTGACGAGGATCGCGCCGCGCTCGAGCGCCGCGCTCGCAACAGCCGCCTTCGCCGTATCGATCGAGACCGGGAGGTCTCCTCCGAGACGATCGAGAACCGGCACGACCCGCCTCAGCTCCTCGTCGGCGGAG
>DATBAH010000112.1:0-25721 GCA_036271615.1 Gaiellaceae bacterium | reverse complement strand
CGCCCACGGGGTGACTACGACCTTCTTCCGACAAGCACTCGACCGCCAACTCTCTCGCCGCGATCCAGCGCTGGCTCGCGGCCGAGAAGGCGAAGAAGGCGCACCACAAGCACCACAAGCACAAGAGGAAGCACAAGAGCTAGCGCTCAGCAGGAACGTGGGGGAGTGGACCGTCCGGCGCTCCCCACGTGGCTCCGAAGACGCCCCTTACGAGTTCTTCAGGTGGAAGTACGCCTCGTAGATCTTCTTCGCCGTAGGCGCGGCGGCCTCCGCTCCGAAGCCGCCGTGCTCGATGTTCACGACGACGACGAGCTTCGGAGAGTTGTACGGCGCCCAGGAGGCGTACCACGAGCTGACCGGATCGGGCTCGGCGGTTCCGGTCTTGCCGGCGACCTTGAGCGGGAACCCGGCGAAGACCGGCTGCGACGTGCCGCCGGGGTCGTTCGCCGCTTCGTACAGCCCTTGCCTGATCGCCGACGTGTAGGGGGAGAGCTTCAGCGTCCGGACGGGCTTGAAGTGGAGCATGTGGCGCGTGCGGCCCTTGATCACCGCCTGGGCGACGTGCGGCCGGACGACCTTGCCCCCGTTGATCAGCGCCGAGTAGGCGACCGCGAGCTGGAGCGGGCTCACCTGGAGCCTGCCCTGCCCGATCGCGAGGTTGATCGTCTGACCCTCCGTCCACGGGGAGCCGTTCACCCTGTCGAAGGTCTTACCGGGCCGCGGGAGATAGCCGGACGTCGCTCCGGTCAGATCGACGGGCGGCGTCGTGCCCAGCCCGAGCCTACTGGCCCAGTTCTGGATCAGCGTCGCCTGTGCCTTTGGATCGTGTTGCCAGACGAGGTTGCCCAGCCGGTAGAACCACGTGTCGCACGACTCCTCGAGCGCCGTGTGCAGGGTCATCGACGCGTTGACGCCCGGGTCGACGTTGTGGAAGGGGAAGCTGCCGAGGTAGAAGACGCCGGTGCAGGCCAGCGGCGTGGACGGCGTGATGATCCCGGCGCTGAGCGCGGCCTCGGCGATGATCGGCTTGAAGGTCGAGCCGGTTGGATAGGCGCCGCCGATCGCGCGGTTCAACATTGGCGAGTTCTTGTCGTTGAGCAGCCGTGAGAGGTAGCTCGGCTTCTCGGCCGCGAGCTTCTGGCTGAAGGTCGGATAGCTGGCGATCGCCTTGATCGCGCCCGTCCAGGGGTCGATCGCGACAGCCGACCCGCCGGTCGGCGAGGAGCCGTTGAGGCGTGCCTGCCCCATCCCGTAGAGGAGCGCGTTCTGCGTTGCTTTCTCGAGACGTGTGTCGATCGAGAGCTGCAGCGACGGCGGCTGCTGCCGACGCGGAATGCGGAGCGGGCCGGCGATACGGCCGAGCGAGTCGACCGGGATCCTCGCCCGCACGAAGCCCTTGTTCAGGATCCAGTCGTACGCCGCCTCGACGCCGCTCTGGCCTACGACCTCGCCCGCCTTGGCGCCCTTGTACGTGTCCGACTTGAGCTCCGTCGTCGACACCTGGCCGAGCAGGCCGAGGAACTCGCCGCCGAACGCGCCCTGCGGGTAGCTCCGGGTGTCCTCGACGCCGACCTTGAACCCGGGGAACTGTCCGCTTCGCTCCTGGATGTAGCTCGTGAGCGCGGCGGTCGGGTGCTCGATCACCACTGCGGGCGCGAACGGCGAGTGGTAGATGCCCGAGCGGATGCGCGCGACGAGGGCGCCTCGGCGTCTGCCGGTGAGCCTGGCGAAGCGGTGGAGCGCCTGGAGGCCTGCGGGGCTCGGGTTCCAGCGGCCGTGCACGCCGCGGCTGCCGAGCGAAGCCGCGTCGGCCTCGACCACGGCGTGTCCCGTCGTGCCGGCGATCAGCCTCCCCTTGTCGTCGACGATCGCGCCGCGAGCGCCGAGCAGGTCGACAGTCCGCACCGCCTGTGTGCGAGCCGCTTTCGAGTACTGCTTGCCGTGCAGCACCTGGATCGACCACGCGCGCAGGAGGAGCAGCGTGAGCCCTGCGGCGACGACGACCGCGAGCCCGCCGACGCGAAGGTAGAAGCCGGGGCTGCGGAAGTACGGCGCGTCAGCGCGTGAGTACGGCTGGAGTCCCCGCCCGCCCGGGAGGTTGCGGGGGAGCTTCAACCGACGGCGAGGTTCCGGTCTCGAGATCGCCACGGAGTGACGCCCAGAGTAGACGCTTTTGCGGCGAGCTACCTGTCCTCGTCGGCCAGTTCGTCGGCGAGCAGCGAGAGGGCGAACGACCGCCAGGCTAGCTCGGGATCCGCGCGGAGTGACTCCACGGCGGCAGTCACGGTGCGGAGGTCGTCGGCGGGTAGCTCGCCGAGCGCGGCTGCGAGCTGCGCCCTTCGTCCCGGCGTGTCGAGCTCGTCGGCGAGTCGCTCGGCCGCGACCGAGTCGAGGCCGACGTCGCGCTGCGGGTCGCCGCCGGCGGCGAGGACGAACATCGCGCGGCGGCGAGCTCCGTTCAGCTCGGCCTCGTCGATCAGGATCTCATTCCGCACCAGCCAGCAGAGGACCACGAGCAGCTCGCTCGAGCGGGGGTCGAGCCCCGACGCCTCGAGGTCCTCGAGCCTAACCCGGGTCCCGGCACTCACCCGTTTCTCCTTCACAGCAACCCGCTTTGAAGCGGCACTTCGGGCATTGAAAGCACCCGTGACGCCACTCCATCTCGGCGCTGCAGCGCGGGCAGGTCTCCTTCACGGATCCGAGAGTACGTCTCCGCTCGGACACGTCGTTACGCTACTCGGCATGACCGAGACGGTCGACGCGCCCACCGCAACACGGATCCCGCACTGGATCGGCGGACGCCGCGTCGACGGCGGCTCCGGCCGCAGCGGGCCTGTCTACAACCCGGCGACCGGTCGGCAGACCGGAGCGGTCGACTTCGCGAGCGTCGAGGAGGTGGACGCGGCCGTCGCGGCGGCGCGCGCTGCCTTCCCCGCCTGGCGCGAGACCTCGCTGGCGAAACGGGCCGAGCTCTTCTTCGGCATCCGCGAGCTTCTCCACGCGCGGCGCGAGGAGGTGGCCGAGATCCTCGTGCGCGAGCATGGCAAGGTCTTCTCCGACGCGCTCGGCGAGGTGACCCGTGGGCTCGAAGTCGTCGAGTACTGCTGCGGCCTTCCGACCCTGCTCAAGGGCGAGCACTCCGAACAGGCCTCGACCGTGATCGACGTCTATTCGATCCGGCAGCCGCTCGGCGTCGTGGCCGGGATCACGCCCTTCAACTTCCCGGCGATGGTGCCCATGTGGATGTGGGCTCCGGCGATCGCCTGCGGTAACTGCTTCGTCCTCAAGCCGTCGGAGAAGGACCCGTCGGCTTCGCTCTGGGTCGCCGAGCTGCTGAAGGAGGCCGGCCTGCCGGATGGTGTCTTCAATGTCGTGATGGGAGACCGCCTGGCCGTCGACGCGCTGCTCGAGCATCCGCAGGTCGCCGCGATCTCGTTCGTCGGCTCGACGCCGATCGCTCGCTACGTTTACGAGCAGGCGACGGCGGGCGGCAAGCGCTGCCAGGCCCTCGGCGGCGCGAAGAACCACATGATCGTCCTGCCGGACGCGGATGTGGACGCAGCTGCGGATGCGGCGGTCTCGGCGGGCTACGGCTCCGCCGGCGAGCGGTGCATGGCCGTCTCCGCCGTCGTTGCCGTCGGCGACGTCGCACAGCCGCTCGTCGACGCGATCCGGGAGAGGATCCCGAAGGTGAAGGTCGGAGACGGGATGGACCCGGCGTCCGAGATGGGGCCGCTCGTGACGCGTGAGCACCGCGACCGCGTCGCGTCGTACGTCGAGAACGCGCCCGGCGAGGGCGCGACCGTCGTGGTCGACGGCCGGGAAGGCGTGCCGGAGGAGGGCTTTTTCCTCAACCCGAGCCTCCTCGACGACGTGAATCCCGAGATGAAGGCCTACGTGGACGAGATCTTCGGCCCGGTGCTCGGCGTCACGCGCGTCGGGACGTACGAGGAGGCCGTGCGGCTCGTGAACGAGAACCCGTACGGCAACGGTGTTGCGATCTTCACGCGCGACGGCGGCGCGGCGAGGCAGTTCCAGTTCGACGTGCAGGCGGGGATGGTCGGGATCAACGTCCCGATCCCGGTGCCGGTTGCGTACTACTCCTTCGGAGGCTGGAAGTCCTCGCTCTTCGGCGACCGGCACGTCTACGGGCCCGAGGCGATCGACTTCTACACCCGCGGCAAGGTCGTCACCTCGCGCTGGCCCGATCCCGCCACCTCCACGGTCGACCTCGGTTTCCCGCAGACTCGCTGACGATGCCGTTCGTCGACGTCCCCGACGGAGAGGGCTCCAACCTGGAGCGCGCCTTCGCGCTCCGCCCCGAGGTCTACGCGGCCTGGAGGCAGCTCGTCGACGCGGTGAAGGCGACGTCGGACGAGCGGCGATACGAGCTCGCGACTCTTGCCGCGGCTCGGCGGCTGCGCTCGTCCTACTGCTCGCTCGCGCACGGGAAGGTGTTGGCGGAGAAGTTCTACGACTTCGATTCGGTGCCGATGCTGCCCGACGGCCTGGAGGACGTCGACCGGGCGATCATGGCCCTAGCGGAAAAGGTCGTAGCCGACGCGACCGCCGTCACCGCAGCGGACATCGGGGAGCTGCGCGGGTTCGGCCTCAGCGACGACGAGATCTTCGACGTCGTGCTGGCCGCGACGATCCGCTGCTTCTTCTCGAAGACGCTGGATGCGCTGGGCGTGCAGCCGGATGCCGAGTTCGCGCAGCTCGACCCGGCGTTCCGCGAGGCGCTGACCGTCGGCCGGCCGATCGAGTCGGTGTAGGAGCCGACGTGGACGCGCCGCATCACCGTCCGCTCGACGCGAAGGAGATTCCGCGCTTCGCGGGGGTCCGGACGTTCATGCGCGCGCCGCACACGACGAACCTGGCCGGTGTGGACGCGGCCGTCTACGGCATCCCCTTCGACACGGCGACGAGCTTCCGCACGGGCGCGCGTTTCGGTCCGGAGGCGATTCGCTCGGCGTCGGCGCTGCTGCGGCCGTACAACCCGGCGCTCGGCGTCGACGTCGTCGAGACGCTCTCGATCGTCGACTACGGCGACGTGCCCGTCTCGCCGGGCGACACGGAGCGCACGTACGGCCAGGTGGAGGCGGCGCTCGCTCCGCTCGTCGAGGCCGGTATCTTCCCGCTCGCGCTCGGCGGCGACCACTCGGTCACGCTCGCAGAGCTGCGCGTTCTCGCGCGCCGGCACGGGCCGCTCTCGCTCGTCCAGCTCGACGCGCACGGCGACACCTGGGAGGAGTATTTCGGCCAGCGCTTCTTCCACGGCACGACCTTCAAGCGGGCACTCGAGGAGCGCCTGATCGATCCGGCGGCGTCGGTGCAGGCGGGCCTGCGCGGTTCGCTGTACGGGCCGGAAGACCTCGAGTCTGCGCGTGCGCTGGGCTTTGCCGTTCTCCCGTGCGACCAGCTGCGGACGCTCGGGCCCGGCGGCTACTCCAGCGTCGTCCGCGAACGGGCCGGACGCCGTCCCGTCTTCCTCTCCTTCGACATCGACGTCCTCGACCCGGCGTTCGCGCCCGGGACGGGCACACCCGAGGTCGGCGGCCTCTCGACGGCGGAAGCGCTCGCCTGCCTGCGCGCGCTCGGCGGGATCGACCTCGTCGGCGCCGACGTGGTCGAGGTCTCGCCGTCGTACGACGGCCCCGGACAGCAGACGGCGCTGGCGGGCGCCAACGTCGCGTACGAGCTGCTCAGCCTGCGTGCTTTAACGCGAAGCGGAGCGTGAGGCGGCTCCGCCGGCCCCACGGGTCGACGGCCACGACGCGGAGGCCGTACGAGCCGGGACGCAGCAAGCGCGCGTTGACCCGGAGATGAACCTGCAGCGAGCCCGGCTTCCTGCGGTAGGACTGCACGACGTCGAAGCTCCCGGCTGCGAGCCGGCCACCGAAGCGGCTGCCCTTGCCGAGGATCGCGACGGGAACGGAGTGCGGGCCGGTCACCGAGGCTGAGACGTGAGCCTGCGAATGGACGGCGAGCCGAGTGGTCAGGACGACGGTCCGGTCGGCCGGGTGCGGCAGCGCCTGGAAGGGGGTCTGCTTGGCGAGCGCCGGCCCGCTGGGCGAGGTGTAGGTGGGGTCGCCCCAGGCGCCCTGCTTGAAGAGGGCGATCTGGAACGGCGTCCGCGTCAGCACGTGGGTGAGGTTGTTCGAGTCCACGTACCAGCCGACGGCCGTTCCCGTCGGGAGCTGCGCCGGTTGGAGGGGCGGGACGGAGTGGTAGACCTTCCCGTCCGTCGAATAGCCGAGCACCGTGCGGCTTGCCTGCGGCTGCGTGTAGCTGAGGTCGAGAGGCCACTTGAATCCCTTCGACGAGAGCCCCGGGACCGACAGCGCCACCTCGGTGCCCGGCACGCTGAGGGTGCCGCCGAACGTCGTGAGCGAGACCGTCTTGCCGACGGGCACCGCTCCCGGCTGCCACGTCACGGTGGCGCGACCGTCGTCGGTCTGGACGTTCCCCGCGACGCCGCGGCGCACCGTCTGCGTTCCGATCGAGACCGGCGGTAGAGGCGCCGCCACCACGACAGCCGTCGGCGCAGTGGTCGCCGACGCCGAGCCGCCCTGGCCGGTCGCGGTCACGACGAGCGAGAGCGTCGAGCCGATGTCGTCGGGCGTGAGCGTGCGGCGCGGCCCGGTCGCGTGCGGGATCGCGAGGCAGGAGGCGCCGCTTGCGTTGCAGCGTCGCCAGCGGTACGTGAACTTCGTCGGCGAGCCCGTCCAACTCCCGACCGACGTCGTCAGCACCTGTCCGTCCAGGGGGTTGCCCGCGATCTGCGGCGGCTTCACGTTCGCGGGTCGGGCTCCCGGCGGGCTGCCGGCGGAAGAAACGGTGGCGGACGCGATGGTCGTCGCGGTCGCCGTCCCATCGGTTGAGGTGGCCGTGACGACGACCTTGAGCGTGTGGCCGACGTCGCTGCTGACGGGACGGTAGGTCTCGCCCGTCGACCCGGGGATCGACGTGCAGGTCACGCCCGCCGCGTCGCAGAGCCTCCACTGATACGCCAACGTGAGCGGCTTGCCGCCCTCCCAGGTCCCGGGCACGGCGGCGAGCAGCTGGCGGACCTGCGGCCCCCCGACGATCGTCGGCGGGGTCGAGAGCAGAGGTACTCCGGCCGGAAAGGGGTCGATGGCGACGGATGCCAGCTTCGTGCCGTTCATCCGGTCGCCGTCGCTGCAGTGCTTGATCCCCGGCACGGAGACGCAGTTAGTCCACTGCCAGAACCTCCAGCCGCTACCTGCCCAGTTCTGGGCGGGCACCGACGGCTTGCCGCTGGAGGTCCAGTGCGCGATCCAGAGGCCAGTGCCGGCGGCGGCGGCGGCGGTCGAGTTGCCGAGGCTGTTCTTCCAGAAGAGGGGCGAGGTGTAGAGGAACGGCTGGACCCCGGTGCGAGCGTAGATCTGGCCGAGCCAGGCGAGCGTCCAGACGAGCAGGCGCTGCTTCGGGAGGGAGCCCGCCTTCTCCAGGTCGAGCACCGGCGGCAGCTCTCCCGGCTGCGGCCCTGCGATCGCGAGGAGGTGGTTGGCCTGCTTGATCGCGCTCGCCGTCGCGCCGGCCACGTTCGCGCCCCCGGGTCGTGCGAAGTGGTACGCGCCGAACACGAGGCCGGCGGCTTCGCTGCCGTTCCGGTTCGTCGTGTACGTCTTGTCGTTGTAGGTCGTACCTTCGGTCGCCTTGCCGAACGCGAAGCGGTAGCCGGCTTTGGCGACCTTCGCCCAGTTGATCGTGCCCTGGAAGTTCGAGACGTCGAGGCCCTTCGCGCGGGTGCTGGTTGCAGCGTCGGACGCGCTCGTGAAAAGGAGCGCCGTTAGCGCGATGACGAGACCCGCGAGCAGCCCGAGCTGCCCGCGCCGCGCTCCGATGACGAACCCCACGACTCGCAAGAGGCTAGCGCAGCTTTTGTTCGTCCGAGGTAAAAAAACCCTGCTAGTGGCTAGGAAGGAACTGCAGCTCCCGTCTCGAGCCGTTCACCGAACCGCGCACGGCGCACGAACCGTCCGCTGCCGGGCGCGGCCACCAGCTCGCCGTCCTCGACGAGGACGGAGCCGCGGAGCAGGACGAGCTCCGGCGCGCCCACCACCTCGGTGCCCTCGTAGAGGTTGTAGTCGCACCGCGAGTGATGCGTCGCAGCAGAGATCGTCTCCCGTCGCTCGGGGTCGAAGACCACCAGATCGGCGTCGGCTCCGACCGCGACCGTCCCTTTGCGCGGATAGAGGCCGAACAGCTTCGCCGGCTGCGTCGCGAGGAGCTCGACCATCCGGTTGAGCGTGATCCGGCCCTCCCGGACGCCGAAGTGGTGGATCATCTTCAGGCGGTCTTCGAGGCCGGGGCCGCCATTCGGGATCTTCGTGAAGTCGTCCCTGCCGAGCGTCTTTTGTCCGTCCCAGAGGAACGCGCAGTGGTCGGTCGAGATCGCCGACAGCGCGTCGGTTCGCACCGCGTCCCAGAGCACGTCGTGGTTCGCGGCGTCGCGCGCGGGCGGCGAGTAGACGTATTTCGCGCCCTCGAAGTCCGGCTGCGCGAGATCGTCAATCGACCGGAAGAAGTACTGGGTGCACGACTCGCCCCAGACGTTCCAACTCTGCTCGCGCGCGCGGCGGATCGGCTCGACCGCCTCCCGGCACGTCACGTGGACGACGTAGAGCGGGCTGCCGGCGATCCGCGCGAGCTGGATGGCGCGGTTCGTCGCCTCGCCTTCGAGCTCGGGCGGGCGCGTCAGCGCGTGGTGGATCGGTGCCGTGTCGCCGCGTGCGAGGGCCTCGCGCACGAGGACGTCGATCGCATCGCCGTTCTCCGCATGCACCATCACGAGCGCTCCGCTCGCCGCAGCGACCTCCATCGCGCGGAAGAGCGTCTCGTCGTCGACCTGCAGGACGTTCTTGTACGCCATGAAGAGCTTGTACGAGGTGATCCCCTGCTCGGGCAGGGAGGCGAGCTCCTCGAGCCGCTCCTCCGTTGCGAGATCGGTGACCGCGATGTGGAAGCCGTAATCGATCAGCGTCTTGCCGTTTGCCTTCGCGTGCCAGCCCTCGAGCGCCTCGGCAAAGGTCTGGCCCTTCGCCTGGATGCAGAAGTCGACGTGGCAGGTCGTGCCGCCGCACGCGGCCGATCCCTGGCCCGACTCGAAGTCGTCGATCGTGACCGTGCCGCCGAACGGCATGTCGAGATGCGTGTGCGGGTCGATGCAGCCCGGCAGGAGGTACTTCCCGCTCGCGTCGATCGTCCGGTCGGCCGCGACGTCGAGCTCGGCGCCGATCAGCGCGACGCGCTCTCCCTCGACGAGGACGTCGGCGACGTAGTCGTCGGCGGCGGTGACGATGCGCCCTCCGCGGATCAGGATCGACATCGCGTCTGAGTCTAAGCTCGCGGCGTGAGCCTGTCACCGGAACGCACCGTCGCGGAGCTGCGCGAGCTGCAGGAGCTGACCGGCGACGAGAACGGGGCGCAGCGCGTTGCGTGGACCGAGACGTGGGAGAGCGCGCGCCAGTGGTTGCGCGAGAAGGTCGTTCCGACGGGCGCCGAGGAGGAGGTCGACGAGGCCGGGAACCAGTGGTTCACGCTGCCGGGCGCCTCGGATCGGGCGCTCCTGATCGGCGGCCACATCGACTCGGTGCCGAACGGCGGCTGGCTCGACGGCTGCCTCAATCTCGTCGCCGGCGTCGAGGTGCTGCGGCGGATCGCGGAGGAGGGGACGCCGCCGCTGACCGTCCGGCTCGTCAACTGGGCCGACGAGGAGGGTGCTCGGTTTGGCCGTTCGCTCTTCGGCTCCTCCGCCGCGGCCGGCTCGATGGCGGATCAGGACGAGCTGCGCGAGCGGCGCGACGCCGACGGGGTCGCGCTCCCCGACGCGCTCGCCCAGCACGGAGTCGACCTCGACCGCGCGCTCGAGGCACGCAGTCAGCTGGAAGACGCAGCCGCATACCTCGAGCTCCACATCGAGCAAGGGCCGGTGCTCGAGTCGCTCGACCTGCCGCTTGGCGTCGTGCTCGGCACGTTTGGCGTCGAGCGCCACCTCGTCACGTTCCGCGGCCAGGCCGCGCATGCCGGCTCTACGCCGATGGATCAGCGCCGCGACGCGCTCGCCGGCGCCGCGAGGCTCGAGCTCGAGCTCCGGGAGATCGCGCGCCGAGTAGGCGGCGGCGCCGTCTGCACGATGGGCGGCGTCGTTACGAAGCCGGGCATCGTCACCTCGGTGGTCGAGACCGCCGAGTGCCTGCTCGACCAGCGGCATCTCGATGCGACCTGGCTCGCGGAGCTGCTGAGCAACGCCGGGGCCGCCTCGCGGAAGTTCGCCCACGAGGAGAACATCGAGGTCGAGTGGCAGAAGATCTGGTCGATCGAGCCGATCCCCTTCGACGATCGGCTGCTCGAGCTCGCCGACGAGGCTGTCCGCGAGGTCGCGGGCTCGTCGCACCGGCTCCCATCCGGGCCTCTCCACGACGCGGCCGAGGTGGCGAGGGCGGGAATCCCGACGGTGATGCTCTTCGTTCAGTCCCTACGAGGGCTCTCGCACACGAAGCTCGAGGACACGAAAGAGGAGCACCTCGAGCTCGCCGTGCAGGTGCTCGACAGGCTGACCACAAAGGCATTGGGGGGATTCGCATGAGCAGCACCGACGCCACGCAGCTCTTCGGCGACGAGCACGTCCGCCGCTACCGCGAGACCGACGGTGAGGTCGGGCACGTCTGGAAGGAGGGCTCGACGATCCTCCTCCTCACGACGATGGGCCGCCGCACCGGCCAGGAGACGACGACGCCGCTCATCTACGGCCTCGACGGTGAGACGCCCGTCATCGTCGCTTCGAAAGGCGGCGCGCCCGATCATCCCGGCTGGTTCAAGAATCTCGCGCAGACGCCCGAGGTGGCCGTCCAGATCAAGGGCGACCGCTTCGGCGCCCGCGCGCGCGTCGCGGAGGGCGAGGAGCGCGAGCGGCTCTGGGAGCTGATGAACGGGATCTGGCCGCACTACGACGAGTACGCGACGAGGACCGACCGCGAGATCCCGGTCGTCGTGCTCGACCGCGGGTGACACCGGCGCAGCTGCGCCGTCACTGCCTCGAGCTCGGGGGCGTCGACGAGACGTTCCCGTTCGGCACCGAGACGTCCGTGTTCAAGGTGGGCGGGAAGATGTTCGCGCTCGCCGCGCTGAAGCGGCGGCCGCTGAAGGTCAGCGTGAAGTGCGAGCCCGGGCTCGGCGAACAGCTGCGAGCGAGCTACGAGGAGATCGAGCCCGGCTACCACCTGAACAAACGCCACTGGCTGACCGTGATCTGCGGCGGCGCGGTTCCGGATGAGCTCCTGCGCGAGCTGATCGGCGGCAGTTACGACCTGGTCGCGCCCCGCTCGACGACGTCTTCCTCGACCAGGTCTTCGCGGAGCCGCTCGGCGTAGATCGTGTGCTCGACGCGATCCGCGGCTGCCTCGTTGGGACATGGCCGGTGTCAGACACCGGCCATGTCCTTTCTCGCTAGGTCCGGGCTCCGGACCGGCCCGGGGTCATGCAGTGTCGGAGACTCGCCTCTCCGTTTTGGCCATGTCTAGGTGTCAGACACCTGGCATGTCCGCTCGGGACACGCCTGCGAGCGCGCGCTGGTCAAGGCTTCCGCGCGGAGATAGGCTCGCGGCGTGGACTTCGGCGTCACGGTTCTTCCGGATCCGCCGTTCTCGCGCTGGCTCGAGCTGATCCAGCTCGCCGAGCGCCACGGCTTCGGCTACGCATGGACGTACGACTCACACGTGCTCTGGCAGGAGTCGGTGCCGATGCTCGCGGTCGCGGCGCGCGAGACCTCGACGATCAGGCTCGGCCACTTTGTGACGAACCCGGCGACGCGCGACCCGACCGTGCTCGCGAGCGCATACGCGACGCTCCAGGACCTGTCGGAGGGCCGGATGGCGATGGGCGTCGGGCGCGGTGACTCCGCCGTCCGCTACATCGGTCGGCAGCCGATGAAGGTCGCGGACTTCGAGCGCGCATGCGCGATGGTGCGCAGCTTCATGAACGGCGACGAGGTGGAGTGGAACGACAAGCAGCTCCAGCTGAAGTGGGTGCGGCCGGAGCTGCCGCGGATCCCGATGTGGGTCGCCGGCTACGGGCCGAAGGCGCTCGCCGTGGCGGGCCGCGTCGGCGACGGCGTGATCATCCAACTCGCCGATCCCGAGATCATCCAGTGGATCATGGACACCGCGCGCCGCGCCGCCGAGGAGGCGGGCCGCGACCCGGGCGAGCTCAGGTGCATCGTCGGCGCGCCCGCCCACATCTCGGACGATCTCGCCGACGCACGCGAGCAGGTGCGCTGGTTTCCGGCCATGGTCTCGAACCACGTGCTGGACCTGATCGACCGCTACGGCGCCGACGGGAGCGCCGTCCCGAAGGCGCTGACCGACTACGTGCAGGCGCGGAAGTTCTACGACTACGACGAGCACTCGCGCGTCGGCGCGAAGCACGGCGAGTTCGTGACGGACGAGATCTGCGACCGCTTCTGCGTCCTCGGCACGGCCGAGCAGGCGAAAGCCAAGCTGCAGGAGCTGCAGGGGATCGGTGTCGACCAGTTCAACATCTACCTCATGACCCAGGGGCAGGAGGAGACGTTGCAGGCGTTCGGCGACGAGATCATCCCCGACCTGGCAAGCGCTCCGGCGTGAGCCGCGACCGATAGCCTCAGCGCGTGGGGGATCTGCGGACGCTGCTCGAGCTGCGGCAGGCCTATCCGCTGTCGTGGTCGCGGGACGGCTCGTGGCTCCTTGTCGCTTCCGACCTCTCGGGAACGCGCCAGCTCTTTCGCCTGCCGCTCGCGACCGGCGAGCTCGAGCAGCTGACGAGTTACGCCGAGCCGGTGGACGGGCAACTGCTGCCCGACGACCGGCTTCTGCTCGAGATCGACGAGGGAGGCAACGAGCGGACGCAGCTCTATCTGGACGGCGAGCCGCTCGTCGTGGATCCGCGTTTCATCCACCGCTCGCCGCATGTCTCGCGCGACGGCGCGCTGCTCGCGTACGCGACGAACCGTCGCAACGGCCTCGACTTCGACATCGTCGTGCGGCAACTCGCGAGCGGCGCCGAGCGAAGCTTCGAGCTCGGCGGCTTGTGCGCACCGGGAGAGATCTCTCCGGACGCCCGCTGGGTCGTCGCCGAGCAGCTCGGCGAGGCGAGCGGCGACTCGAATCTGTTCCTGCTCGGCGCCGAGACGGGCGAGGTCCTCCACATCACGCCCCACGGCGAGGCGGCCGAGTACCTCACTCCCGTCTGGTCGGCCGACGGCTCCTGCCTCTATGCCGCGACGAACGAGGAACGCGACACGTTCGCCATCTCCCGCTATGACCTCGCCTCGAGTGTCTGGGAGATCGTCCACGAGTCGGAGTGGGACCTGTCTTGCTTCGGCGACGAGGAAGGACGGCACTTGCTGGTGGAGGCGAACGAGGACGGCTACTCGCGGATCGATGGTCTGCCGCTGCCGGCCGACGGAGTCGCGGAGCACTTCGTCTTCTCGCCCGACGGGACTCGCGTCGCGTTCGGGTTCTCGACGGCGACGGAGCCGCATCAAGTCTGGGTCCACGACCTCGACTCCGGCGAGGCGCGGAAGCTGACCGACCTCGGAAGCGTCGAGGACGGCGTCGAGCCGGAGCTGCACCGCGTCGAGAGCTTCGACGGCGAGTCGATCCCCGTCTTCCTCTTCCTGCCGGCAGGCGAGGGCCCGTTCCCGGTCGTGGTGACGGTGCACGGCGGTCCGGAGAGTCAGTGGCGCCCGTGGTACTCGTCGGGGTTCGGCGCCCTGACGCAGTACCTCGTCGCGCGCGGCTACGCCGTCGTGGCTCCGAACGTGCGGGGCTCGACGGGATACGGGAAGCGCTTCGAGCATCTGGACGACGTGGAAAAGCGGCTCGACTCGGTGGAGGATCTCGCGGCGCTCCACGCGTGGCTCTCCGCGCGGCCGGAGATCGACGGCTCGCGCGCGGTCGTCTACGGCCGCTCGTACGGCGGGTACATGGTGCTGGCCGCGCTCGCGTTCCAGCCCGAGCTCTGGGCTGCGGGGATCGAATTCGTCGGCATCTCGAACCTGCGTACGTTCCTCGAGAACACCTCGGTGTGGCGCCGCGCGGCGCGCGAGCGGGAGTACGGACCACTGAGCGACCCCGAGCTGCTCGAGCGCCTGTCTCCGTGGAGCCGGCTCGACGCGATCAGGGCCCCGCTCTTCATCGAGCACGGACGAAACGATCCGCGCGTGCCGGTCAGCGAGTCGGAGGCCATACACGGCGAGCTCGTCCGGCGCGGCGTGCGCTGCGAGCTCGTGATCTACGAGGACGAGGGGCACATGGTCGAGAAGCTTGCGAACCGCATCGACTCCTTCGAGCGGGCAGTGGCGTTCCTCGACGAGGTGCTCGGATCCGTGGAGTTGGCGCCGATACGATGACCGCCGCGCGGCGCCTTGGCCGAGTGGTTAGGCATGGGTCTGCAAAACCCAGTACACCGGTTCGACTCCGGTAGGCGCCTCTCGATCTGGGCCGACTCCTGTTCGTTGGTGAGCCGTTAGGGGGATCTGCCGATTTCCGGATTTCCCGCAGTACCCTACGAGGCATGAAGAAGCCACTCAGCATCGCAGCGGCCCTGGTCGTCGCAGCAGCGATTACCGGGTTTGCTCTCGCTGCCACCGGCGCGACCGTCAAGTCGGTTCATCTCAACGCCCAGAATCCGAGCACGGCCTTTCGCGTCCGGATCGCCCAGCCGAAGAAGATCATCCTCTACATCGGGTCGGCCAAGGTCGTGACCACGACCAAGTGCGTCAAGGGGACGACGGTTTCGACGCGGAGCCGCTCTTTCGCCACGGACGGGACTCGGAACATGCTCTGGCACATCCGGGGTCGACAGGATGTGTGCCATGTCGCGGTCTCGGCCACAGTCAAGGGCCAGCACGGTGGCTACGTCAGCGTGGACGTATACCGCTGAAAGAAGTTCAGGCTTCGTGCCCGTATGTGGTAGAGCGGTGCGCCTGACCGGGGGAGCCAGGCTCTCAGTGCCTGTTCCCGGGCACTACCAGTTCCGCCGGTAGAGCAGGAAGGCGAGCGGAATGACGCCGGCGAGCACGAACCACGGTGCGAGGGCGACGCGCGCGTAACCGAGGACCGCCGTGTTGACGGGCGACCCGTTGGCCTCTGCACGGATGGTTTGCTCGAGGCCGTGCAGGTCGTCCTCCGCGAAGACGCGGCCGTGGGCTGCGGCCGCGAATCGCCTCAACGCGGCGGGACTCGTGGGGTCCGGCCGATACTTGGGATCGATCCGGCCGTGCACGTAGATCCGCTCGGTCGGCGCCCACACGTGGACGAACAGCGGGTGCACCGTCATGGCGCGCGCGAGGTCATAGCCGATCGCCGAGCGGACGGGGGTGGACTCGCCGTCGGTGAACACGACGAGGACCTGATGTCGGACGCCGGGGCTGTAGAAGTTCGCTCTCCCGATCGGGTAGAGCGCCGGAAGTGTCGGCACGCGCCCGCTGTAGAGCTGTCCCGGAGGCGGCCGGTCGATTCCCACCGACTGCTGGAGCGTGTGCCGGAGGAGCGCGGAGTTCGGCGTCGGCATCAGGACGGGGAGGACGCGGTCGGTCATCACCGCCAGGCCGACCGGGATCGTGCCGAGCTTCGGGATCACGTCCTCGGCCTCTTGCTTCGCGCGCGCCAGTCGGCTCGGACCATGTACCCCCGTCCGCGCAGACATCGAGGTCGAGGTGTCGAAGACGAAGAACACCTGCACGTCCACTCGCTGTCCCAGTAAGTGGTGATGCACGACGACCGGCTGAGCGGCCGCGACGCCCATCAGGGCGGGGAGCAGGACGAGCGCCACGGCCACGCCCGCTAGTTCGCGCCGGCGCGGAGACGTCAACGAGAAGAGGCGGCGGACGGTCTCCATCCGAGTGTGGGCGAGCCACAGTGCCGTCAGCGGGATCACGGCTGCGAGCACGAACAGGGCGTCGAGCGGCGTGAGGAAGGTGAAGCCCATCAGAGCCCTCCGCCGACGACGCCGACGCCGTTGGCGCCGCCGAAGCCGAAGCCGCCGCGGGCGTCCTGGTTCAGCTTCGACTTGCCAGGATGCGCGACTCGCAGCAGGAGCTCGAGGTTCATCTTCGCGTCGTAGTTCCTCGGGTTCAGGACGACGGCCTGCTCGAAGTAGCGTTTGGCCGTCGCGATCTCCGCCTTCTGGGTAGAGCTGTTGGAGGGGGCCGTGACCGTCATGACACCGAGGAGGTTCGCTGCGGTCGAGCGCTCCTGACGCGTGGCAGCCGACGCCATGAGCCTCTGCAGGTCCGTCTGGGCCGTAACCCGTGTCGCAGCCAGGTCCGCCTGACCGCCCGTGCTCGCGCCGACGGTGCTGAACCAGTAGAGCTGCACCGCCCGCCGGTAGGAGAGCGCGTCGTCGAGGCCGAGCACGGAGCGTGCCGGGTCGGCCGGAAGGATGGTGGGTGAGCGCCAGAGCCCGATGTGCGAGCGCTGGGCCCGGAAGCGCAGGTCGCTGTGCGTGAGAGCGCCCTGCCAGGCTCGGACGTCGGACGCAAACAACGCCAGCACGGTCGCGAGCCCGAGCAGAACGGCTGCGGCGACGAGCGGGAGCGCGCGGCGGAGGAGCTTCACGCGACCGACTCCGGGACGAGGCGGGAGTTGAAACGCTCGTTGGCGGCGAGCAGGCCGACGAGGACGAGGCCGACCGCGATCAACGCCCAGGGCGAGGCGGCCACGATCGGCTCGACGCGCTGCTTCGATGCTCTCTTGAACGCCCGCGGCGAGACGAACGCGTTCTCACCGAAGAGCTGAGCGAAGATCTGGACGTTCTGCGGGGAGGCATTGATCGGCACGATCCGGACCGGGACGCTCGCCTGCCGCAGCACCTGTGACTCGGTGACGAGCGCGTCGCGGTCGTCCTGCGAGTCGTTGAGGTCGCTCATCACCACGAGCGATCCGTGCGTCACCCCCGCACGACGAAGGGCGTTGAGCCCGGCGACGAGACCGGTCGAGATCCTGGTTCCGCCGCTGAACTGGCTCCACGGGCTCTGCCCGAACACCGGCGCGCCCTTCTGCACGCTCTTCGGAGCGAAGAAGCGCACGAACTGCTGGAGCGCGCTCGGCGGGGAGTTCGGCGGTAGTAGCTCGTAGGCAACGTCGGAGAACATGACGAGCCCCATCGCCTGGTTCGCCGTGACGAGTCCCCGCACGACGGTCCCGACCCGCTCGAAGGGCGGACCGGAGACGCTCGCGGACACGTCGACGACGAGGACTCCCGTCTTCGCGCCGATCGGCAGGACGGCCGCCCGTCCGCTGCCCGCGGATCGCGCGAGCAGAACCGCGCCGGCGAGAGTCGCCGCCAGGGCGAGTGCGAGGCCGACGCGGACGAGAGTCGTGCGCTGCGCCGGAGCCGCGAGCTGTGCAAGGTCCCCGAGCCGGGTCGCGCCGCGGCGTGCGAACGTCGTCCCTCTCACAGGTCCGACTCCCCGTTGCGGCGGTGGATCCCTGCGCGCTCGGAGATCTCCTCCACCTCTTCCGTCTCCGGCGCCTCCGGCGACCAGGCGAGGGCGCGAGCGGTCTCGGAGAGATCGTGGACGTCGAACGGGAGCTCGTCGGCAACCCGCTCGAGCGCCTTCCGCTGCAGCGTCTCGTCGTCGTGTGCCCGCGCCCAGAAGAAGAGCGTCAGCGCCCGCTCGAGCGACGACGACGAACGCAGCGGCTGCGCGGAACGGGACGGGCGGAACTGCAGCGCCCAGCGGGCGGCGACGGCCAGTCCCGCCGCTCCGAGCACGACGGCAAGCGCAAGCGCGAGCCAGAAGACGAGGTTCGGAGACACGCGGTACTGCGCCGTGGGAAGGGGCGTGATCTGGTCCTGCCAGATCAGCGTGTGGGCCCCGATGGCATGGATCTCGTTGGGGCTGAGCTGGGACAGGACCTCGACCCGCTGGAAGCGCGCATTGAGCGAGTACCGGACCGCCCCGGTGGGCGAGAGGTACTCGATGTGCGCGGGATGGAAGAAGAAGACATGAGAGAAGGCGCTGGACGGCATCTGCGGGATGCACTCCACGGTCAGGCAGCGGAGCGTCCAGGTCCAGCTCATCTGCAGGAGGCGTCCGTTGCTGCTGCGGTCCTCGGTCGGCGGCGCCACGGGCCGGTAGGGGGCGAAGTGGGCGACAACCCGCAGGTTCGCCGGAGCGACCCACTTCCGGTCCGCGACGACCGCGATCCTGACGGTGATCGGGTCTCCGAAGAGGTGGACCGGTGGGCTGATCGAGGCGAAGACCTTCAGCGGCAGATTCCGGCCGAGGATCGAGCCGCCGTGGACGGGCGGAACGGTTGCGTTCGCCGGCGCGGCGACCGCGAGCGTGGCCAGCACGACAGCGAGGAGAGCGCGTTTCATGCGACGGCTCCCCGCGCCATCACCCGGACGTCGGCCCAGCGGAGGAATGCGGCGAGGACGTTCCCCGGATCGTGCGAGTCGATCACGACCGGCTCGGTCCCGTGCGAGCGGAATACGCGCACGAGCTCCTCGTAGCGCGCCTCGTGCTCGCCGCGCAGCCGCTCGGCCTCGGCGCCCGTCAGGTAGATCGGCACGACCCCGCTGGAATCCGGGTCGGCGTAGGGAACGGACAACCCGCCGATATCGGGGAACGAGCGCTCCCAGACGGGATCCTGGATCAGCACCGGCACGAGCTCCCATCGCTGCTCGAGCGCCCGGCGCCACGGATACTCGTCCAGCGGAACGAGGAAGTCCGAGAGCACGAACACGAACGATTGCGTCGGCAGCTCGCGCCGGTGCTTGACGAGGTGCTGGAGCGCGTGCGACAGGGTGTCGTCCGGCGCCTGGAACGGCCGCTCCTCGAATGCCTCGGGTGAGGCGCCGCGGTCGCTCCGAGGCGGGCGCCAATAGAGCTCCGTCTCCGCCTCGTCGACGTAACCCGTGAGGCTACGGACCACCCGCGCGCTGTCACCGATCAGGCGCAGGCACTCGAGCAGCGCCGCGGCCTTGTCCAGACGCCGCAGCGGTGAGGTGCGAAGGCTCATCGACGGCCGCCGGTCGGCGACCATGACGACGTGCGGAGCCTCGTCGGCGAAGAGCTCGCGGACGATGAACTCGTCGGTGTCCCGAGCGGCGGAGATCCGCGCCGACGCCGCCCAGTCGATCCAGGCGAGGTCGTCTCCGGGCACGTAGCGGCGCGAGCCGGCGACGTCGGAGCCGCTGCCCCGGCGAACGCTGCGGATGCCGCCGAACGCGAGGCCGATCACGCGCCGGCGCGGGACGAGGGGGAAAACCCCGACCGCCATCGCTATCGCCCCACCCGCTCGCCGGGCACGAGCGCTACACCGCCGCTGCGGGGACGTCGAGGTCGATGTCGAAGCCCGGCTTCGGCGCCTGCTCGAAGCAGCGCGCCTGGATGTCGAAAGAGGCCGCCTCCCAACCGCGGTCCCGGATCTCGGCCACGAAGCTCGGCTTGAAGAGCAGGCGGTGCAGCAGCACCGGAACGAACAGCCGCTCGACGTCCTCCGGGGTCACGTACCTGCGGCCGTTCAGCATCGCCCACGCGCGCGCCGCACGGTTGAGGGCGAGCGTTCCGCGTACCGAGCTGCCGATGGCGACCACGTCCAGCCGGCGAGTGGCTCGCACGAGCTCGACGACCCAGCGTGCGACCGCCTCGTGCACGAAGACCTCGCGCATCGCCCCGCTCAGCATCGCGATCTCCTCGACGTCGACTGTCGGCTGCAGCCGCAGCAGCGGGTGACCGCCGAGCTGCTCGTCCACGATCCTGTTCTCGTCCTCCGCGTTGGGATAGCCGAGCGTCGTCCGGATGAAGAAGCGGTCGAGCTGCGCCTCGGGCAGCGGGAACGTTCCCTCGTACTCGATCGGGTTCTGGGTCGCCATGACGAGGAAGGGGTCGGGAAGCGGGCGCGTGACCCCGTCCACGGTCACCTGCTGCTCGGCCATCGCCTCGAGGAGGGCCGACTGCGTCTTCGGCATCGCGCGGTTGATCTCGTCCACGAGAACGACGCTGGCGAACACCGGACCGGGCCTGAACTCGAAGTCGCGCTCGCGCTGGTTGAAGATCGAGAGGCCGGTCACGTCCGTCGGCTGCAGGTCGGGCGTGCACTGGATGCGGGAGGAAGCCGCGCCTTCGATCGACTGCGCGATCGCCCGCGCGAGCACGGTCTTGGCTGTGCCGGGCACGTCCTCGAGCAGCACGTGGCCTCCGCAGACGAGGGCCGAAACGACGAGCGTGATCTGCTCGCGCTTCCCGTGCACGACCGTCTCGATGTTGTCGAGAAGCCGGCACGCGACTGTGTGCGCCTCACCGTGCGTTTGGATTGCCAAAACCGGCCTCCTTAGGAGATGCGACCCTGCCCGGAGCCTAGCCTCATCGGCTGAGACGACGAAAGCGGACAGAGGTTGGCGCCAGGAGAGCCAAAAGGGGCCGACATTGGACGGCAAGACCGCGATCACGGGCTTTCCGAACTACGGCGTCTTCGTCCAGGGCTCGTCCGGCCCGGCGTGCTCGTTCTCCGGTTATCTCGTGGAGGACGCCCCACCGTCGAGCTAGCGTCTCGACCGGCTGGAGGTCAGGAAGGGCGCGTTTCCCGGCGCGTGCCTACCCCTGGCGTGCCGGGCGTCAGCCGCTGGACAACGCGCCCTGCGTCGTGTGCCGCAAGCGACTTCCTGACCTCGTGCTGGATATAGGTCGCACCTCTGCGCCCGTCGTCCCCAGGATGGCCGGGATGCCTTAGTACGTCTGGGTCGGCTGCGCCGCCGTCCCTCGAACGAGCCACAACGGTCGGCGCCGGGAAACTGGCCGACCAGCCAGGGCGCCGGTCGCAGCGGTCGCCCACGCTTCTCCGTACAGGACGGGTACCGAGTTCGTGCACACCGCACCCAGACGCGCAACACGACCGGCCCAATCTCTGACACTGCGGCGCCAGGCGGACTCGAGCATGAGTCCGCCTCCGCTTTTCTCGGGCGCTCAGTCGAGCTTGATCGCGACGTGCTTGAGCTGCGTGTACTCCTCCATGGAGTAGATCGACATGTCCTTGCCGTAGCCGGACTGCTTGTAGCCGCCGTGCGGCAGCTCCGACGCGAGCGGCAAGAGGTGGTCGTTCACCCACACGGCTCCGAACTGGAGCTTGCGCGCCGCGTTCATCGCGCGGCCGACGTCACGCGTCCAGACCGACGCGGCGAGCCCGTAGCGAACGTCGTTCGCCCAGCGGATCGCCTCGTCGTCGTCGGCGAATTTCTGCACCGTCACCACCGGGCCGAAGACCTCGCGCTGGACGATCTCGTCGTCCTGCTTCACGTCGGTGACGATGGTCGGCTCGACCCAGAACCCACCATCGGTGGAGCCGGTGCCGCCGCCGGTGAGGATCGTCGCGCCTTTCGCGCGCTCGAGAAAGCCGAGGATCCGCTCCTGCTGGTCGTGCGAGATCACCGAGCCCATCTCGGTCTCGTCGTTGAGCGGGTCGCCGACCTTGAGCGACTCGACGGCCGGTACGAGCTCCTCGAGGAGCTTGTCGTAGATCCGCGGCCCGGCGATGACTCGGGAGCTTGCGGTGCAGTCCTGCCCGGAGTTCCAGTAGCCGGCCAGGCGAATCCCCTGCGCGACCGCTTCAGGATCGGCGTCGTCGAAGATCACCATCGGCGCCTTGCCGCCGAGCTCGAGATGGACGCGCTTGACCGTGTCGGCCGCCGTGCGGGCGATCGTCTTGCCGGTCTCGACGTCGCCGGTGACCGAGACCATCCCGACCCCCGGATGCTCGACGAGCCGCTGCCCGACCGGGACGCCGTCGCCGGTCACCACCTGCAGCACGCCCGCCGGGATGACCTCCTGCGCGAGCTGGACGAAGCGGAGGAGCGAGAGCGGCGTCTGCTCCGACGGCTTGAGGATTTGGAGGTTGCCGGCCGCGAGCGCAGGTCCCATCTTCCAGACGGCCATCATCAGCGGGTAGTTCCAGGGGCAGATGCCGGCGACGATCCCGATCGGCTCGCGCCGGATCATCGACGTGTAGCCCTCGATGTACTCGCCCGTCGACTTGCCCTCGAGGTTCCGCGCGGCGCCGGCGAAGAAGCGGAGGTTGTCGGCCGAGAACGGCATCTCGTCGCGCGAGGCCATGAGCGGCTTGCCGACGTTGACCGACTCGAGCTGCGCGAGCTCCTCGGCGTGCTCCTCCATCACGTCGGCGAGCGAGTGGAGGAGCTCGGAGCGCTCCTTCGGCGTCTTCTCGAGCCAGTCCGGCGCCGCGGCCTGGGCAGCCTCGACGGCGCGGTCGACGTCCTCGGCGCCGCAGCGCGGCACCTCGGCGATCGTCTCGCCGGTCGCCGGCGCGATCACCTCCATGGTCTCGCCGGAGGCCGCGTCGCCGAGCTCGCCGCCGATCAGGATCTTGTACTGGGTGGTCGTGGTGCTCATGGGCCCTCCTTGCCTACACCGCCGGAATCTCTGCCGACTCGACCGCGTCGGTCGCCTCGGCTGCGCCGCGCCGGATGACGCCCGTGTCGCGCATCACGCGCTGTGCGAGCGCGATCGGAATCACGGTGACGAGTATCACGACGAATGCTACGACGTTGATCACCGGCAGCTGCTGCCCCTGTCGGATGTTGTCGAGGATGAAGAGCGGAAGCGTCTGCCGCAGGCCCGCCGTGAACGTCGTCACGATCACCTCGTCGAACGAGAGCGCGAACGCGAGCAGGCCGCCCGCGACGAGGGCCGTCGATAGGACCGGCCAGAGAACGAAGCGGAAGGTCTGCCAGGGAAGAGGGCGTAGTCCTGGAAGATCGTGTTGACCGCCCGTTGGGCCGGAGCGACACGGGTGACGTCGACTCCCTGCAGCTCGACGCGGCCCGCGTCCGGTCGCTCGAATCCGGCGATCACGCGCAGCGTCGTCGTCTTCCCCGAGCCGGAGGGACCCAGCAGGGTGAAGAACTCGCCTGCGCCGATGTCCAGGTCGACGCCGGCGACTGCGACGACGTCGCCGAAGCTGCGCCGGATGCCTGTCAGGCGAACGGCGGGAACGTCCGCCGTCTGCTCCGTCTCAGGCGCGGTCGGCGCCAGCGTGGCCAAGTGCCTCCTCCAGCAGGCCGAGTCCCCGCTCGAGCTCCTCGTCCGCTGCGGTCAGCGGCGGGAGGAGCCGGATCACGTTTCCGTCGAGTCCGCACGAGAGCAGGAGCAGTCCCTTCTCGAACGCGGCCGCGGTCGTCGCCTTCGCCGCGTCGGGCGTCGGCTCGCGCAGCTCGAGCGCGAGCATCGCCCCGAGGCCGCGAACCTCGCCAACCAGCGGTTGTCGCGCCGCGATCTCGTCGAGGCGTGCGCGGAGCAGCGAGCCCACGTGCTCGGCACGCTTCGCGAAGTCCGACGCAGTCAGCCCGTCTAGGACGGCGAGCGCGGCCGCGCAGGCGACCGGATTGCCGCCGAACGTGCCGCCGAGCCCGCCGACGTGGACGGCGTCCATCAGCTCCGCGCGGCCGGTGACCGCGGCGAGCGGCAAGCCGCCGCCGAGCGTCTTGCCCGAGACGAGCAGATCCGGCTCGACGCCGAGCTGCTCGATCGCCCACATCGTGCCGGTGCGCCCACAGCCGGCCTGAACCTCGTCGTCGACGTAGACGATCCCGTGCTCGTCGCAGATCCGCCGCAATGCGTGCACGAACTCCGGCGGCATCGGGATGAACCCGCCTTCGCCCTGCACCGGCTCGAGCACGATGCACGCCACCGAGCGCGGGGCGACGTCCTGCTGGAAGAGGAGCTCGAGGCTCGCGAGCGCGTCCTCGGTCGAGACTCCGCGGAACGGATACGGCGCGGCCGCCCGGTAGACGTCTGTCGCCAGCGGTCCGAAGCCGTCCTTGTAGACGAGCTTGGCCGTCATGGCCATCGTCAGACTCGTGCGTCCGTGGAACGCGCGGTCGAAGACGACGACGCCGGGCCGCCCGGTCGCGGCGCGCGCGATCTTGACGGCGTTCTCGATCGCCTCGGCGCCGGAGTTGACGAGGATCGACTTCGTCTCGGTCTGACCGGGCCAGAGCTCGTCGAGCCTGCGGCAGAGCTCGATGTAGGGCTCGTACGTCCCGACCATGAAGCACTGGTGGAGGTAGCGGTCGACCTGTGCGTGGATCGCGGCCACGACCGCCGACGGGCCGTGCCCGAGGTTCTGGCACGCGATGCCGCCGGCGAAGTCGAGGAACTCGCGACCGTCGACGTCCCAGACGCGCGCTCCATCCGCACGCTCCACGACGAGAGCGGGCGTCGCGACGCCGCGGGCGACGTAGCGCTCCCGCGCGGCGAGCAGGCTTTCGGCAGCGCTGGCGCGTTCCTCCACTGACATCGGCGTCCGAGATTATCGCTGCGCGATGCGGCTCATTCAAGCGGCAGCTGCCTCGCAATGCGAGGCAGTCGCAGGCGGTTCCTGCGCAATACGCGGATTCAGTCCCAGACCGTCTCGAACGTGCCGAGGCGGAGCTCGCTGTCGTAGTGGAAGCGCGTGGCGTCGACGCGCTCCATGTACGCATCGCGACGCTCGCCTATGAACGCGTTGTACGCGTCGGCCGACTCCCAGCGGTCGACGACGAGGTAGCGGGTCGGCGACTCGACGTCGCGCAGAAGCTCGGTGCCGATGAAGCCGCGGCCCTGGCGGAAGAACTCCGCCCACTCGCCGGTGGGCCCGTACACCCGCTCGAACTCGGCGGTGTCGCGCACCTCGTAGCTGAAGACGAGTGCAATCACGTGGCGGAGGATAAGGTCCGGCGCATGAGCGTAGGCTCGACGGAGCTCATCAGGGAGCGGAGGTGCCGGCTTTGCCGGCGCCGGAGCGGGGATTGAACGCGGAGGCTGTCCCCGCGGAGCCCGAGGCCCGCGCCGAGTACGCCGGCGTCCTCCGCTTCTACCACCTGGCCAAGCACCAGGAGTGGCAGGTCGACGACGTGCCGTGGGGCGAGATCCCGTTCGTGCCGGAGGGCAAGGGGTCGCCCGAGCGGCAAGCGCGACGGCGGGACATCTGGCGCTCGGTGATCATGCAGCAGCTCCAGGCGGACGTCTTCGCCTGCGAGATGGCGTCGCAGTTGCTCGCGGCGGCGCCTGACCCGGAGGCGCGCCTCTACTACTCCACGATGGTGCAGGACGAGTCGCGGCACACCGAGGCGTGGCTGCGGCTGATCGGCCAGGTCGGCGGCGAGGGGGAGCGCGATCCGTTCCTCGACGAGCTCGCGCACATGTTCCTCGATGCGGATCTGCTCGAGGAGAAGGTCTTCCTCATGCAGGTCTTCTTCGAGCGGCTGATCATCCCGCGGTTCCGGCTGATCGCGAAGTCGTCGCGCGGGACGGTGCTCGAGGATCTCTGCAACCGACTCGCCGTCGACGACGGCATCCACCACGGCGCCGGGATGGCGTATGAGCGGGTGCTGCTCGAGTCGGCCGGAAAAAAGGTGCGCGCGCGGCTGGTCGACGCGGCGAACACGATGCTGCCGCTCTTCGCGAACCACGTCCTCTGGCGCCCGAAGGCGCGCGAGGTGATCGGGACGCTGATGGAGGCCCGCGACCGGGAGCGGCTACGCGAGGAGATCAACCACGGAGTGCGACTCGCGAACTCGCTGGGCCTGGACGTCTCCGACGTCCGCCTGCCTGCCGGCTGAGCCTCTGGCGCAGCGCCTAGGGATCTCGCCGGTTTGCGGCGCCTCGAACCCGTGTTATGTTGATCCGGTGAGAGGCAAGGCCCTCCTCG